>NZ_JAVRBR020000047.1:0-34438 GCF_034531165.2 Dendronalium sp. ChiSLP03b
ACTGTGCCACCTTCATTGGATGAGGTCGAAAGTTTAGTACTTGCTTAAGCGCCTGGAATCCTTGTAAATCGAGGCTTTTTGTTGATTTGTTAACAAAACTTTACAACGTGTCCCATTTTGCACGTATCTCGGCGGCCACCCTCCCTCGGCTCTCCCAGTAATTGCAGTAATTGTAGTATAGGAAAAGTTAGACGATTACAGTAAAATTAGTATTCGTCAACATTGCTTGATTCGAGAACTGAGCGATTTGAACTTGTGCTGTACCACCGACTCCATCTTTATCAAAGAATAAGTTACCCGTGGTTTGATTGTAGATGAAGCGATCGCTTGCGGTTGTCGCACTAGTCCCAAGACGGAACAAGCTTTCTTCAAGTACCGTATCTTGAGATTGGCTCAATCCAAATTCTGCTTTGGAAACGAAAATAGTATCTTCCCCAACAGTGAAATCAGTAACAGTATCATAGCCTCCAGTTCGGCTATCAGCCAGGTTGAAGCGATCTCGACCACTTCCACCAGTCAGCGCATCTCGACCGATTCCACCACTGAGCAAATCGTCATCCGTACCACCGAACAAGGTATCATTGCCGGAACCACCAACCAGACTATCATCGCCATCAACTCCATTTAAGGTGTTAGCACCAGTATTTCCCGTTAGAATGTTATCGAGGATGTTGCCTGTACCATTGATTGCCGAGCTGCCAGTTAAGGTCAGGTTTTCTAAGTTATCTGCTAACACCCAACTTACTGAAGAATTAACTAAATCTGTGCCTGCATCTAAGCCTTCGACAATCGCATCGTTGAGGTTATCTACAGTGTAAATGTCATTGCCGACTCCACCATCAAGACTGTCAGTTCCCGTACCTCCATTCAAAGTGTCATCGCCTACACCACCGAACAAGGTATCATTGCCGGAACCACCAACTAGACTATCATCGCCATCAACGCCATTTAAGGTGTTAGCACCAGTATTTCCCGTTAGAATGTTATCGAGGATGTTGCCTGTACCATTGATTGCCGAGCTGCCAGTTAAGGTCAGGTCTTCTAAGTTATCTGCTAACACCCAATTCACTGAAGAATTGACTAAATCTGTGCCTGCATCTAAGCCTTCAGTAATCGTATCGCTAACACTGTCTACAGTGTAAATGTCATTACCAACTCCACCATTAAGACTGTCAGTTCCCGTACCTCCATCTAAGGTATCATTGCCCGCATCACCTAATAAGGTATCATTGCCGGAACCACCAATGAGGCTATCATTGCCATCAACTCCATTCAAGATGTTAGCACCAGTATTTCCCGTGAGTATATTATTCAGGTTGTTACCAGTGCCATGGATTGCCGAGCTTCCAGTTAAGGTCAAGTTTTCTAGATTGGCTCCCAACACCCAACTTACTGAAGAATTGACTAAATCTGTGCCTGAATTTAAGCCTTCAGTAATCGTATCGCTGAGATTGTCTACAGTGTAAATATCATTGCCTTTGCCACCAATAAGACTGTCAGTTCCGACACCACCATCCAAGAAATCATTTCCATCACCACCATCAAGGGTGTCATTATTACCAAGTCCTTTGAGCGTGTCATTGCCCTGTAATCCTAAGATGATATCCATGTTCTCCGTACCAGTCAGGCTGTCTATACCTGAAGTACCATTAATGACGTTAATCACTGTCAGTGTAAAAACATCACTAACAATTGCCGTTCCATCGCTGGCGGTAACTTTGATATTCAGGCTACCAACGTTATTAGTTGTGGGAGTACCACTGAAGGTAGTGCCATTGAAGGTCAACCAACTAGGAAGTGAGTCACCATTTTCCAGCGTGGCTGTGTAGGTGAGATTTCCACCATCCACATCGGTGAAGGTGTTTGCTGGTAGGGCAAAATTGAAGGCGGTGCCTATGGGAGTTGTTTGGTCAGCAATGGGGTTGGCAACAACTGGGTCATAGTTAAATGCTCTACTGTTGTAGCGTCGAGCATATATGCCATAATCAGAACCGTCGTAATCATAGTTGTGCCAGGAAATTACAAAATCTCCATCTGCATCCATCGCTACTGAGGGGTTAGCTTGATTGCTGTTGGTGTCAGTATTGACTTTAAATTCTCCCCCAATAGCTACCCCAGTACTGTTGTAGCGTTGAGCATATATGCCATAGCCAGAGCCGTCTCTATAGCTATTCCAGGAAATTACAAAGTCTCCATCTGCATCCATTGCTACTTTAGGGTTAGCTTGATAGCCGTTGGTGTCAGTATTGACTTTAAATTCTTCCCCAATAGCTACCCCAGCACTGTTGTAGCGTTGAGCATATATGCCATAGCTAGAGCTGTCTTGACCATAGTTTTCCCAGGAAATTATAAAGTCTCCATCTGCATCCATCGCTACTGAAGGGTTAGCTTGATAGCTGTTAGTGTCAGTATTGACCTGAAATTCTCCCCCAATAGCTATCCCATCACTGTTGTAGCGTTGAGCATATATACCATAGCCAGAGCCGTCTTGACTATAGCTTTGCCAGGAAATTACAAAGTCTCCATCTGCATCCATCGCTACTGAAGGGTTAACTTGATAGCCGTTGGTATCAGTATTGACCTGAAATTCCACCCCAATAGTTTGCCCATAAACGTCGTAGCGTTGAGCATATATGCCATAGCTAGAGCCGTCGTAATCATAGTTTTCCCAGCAAATTATAAAGTCTCCATCTGCATCCATCGCTACTGAGGGATTAACTTGATCGCTGTTGGTGTAAGTATTGACCTGAAATCCCACCCCATCACGCAACCCACTGCTGTTGTAGCGTTGAGCATATATACCATAGCCAGAGCCGTCTTGACCATAGCTTTGCCAGGAAATTACAAAGTCTCCATCTGCATCCATCGCTACTGAGGGGTTAACTTGATCGCTGTTGGTGTAATTGTTGACCCGAAATTCTCCTCCAATAGCTACCCCAGCACTGTTGTAGTGTTGAAAATATATGCCATAGCCAGAGCCGTCTTGACCATAGCTTTGCCAGGAAATTACAAAGTCTCCATCTGCATCCATCGCTACTGAGGAGTTAACTTGATTGCTATTGGTGTAAACAGTATTAACAGGGCTAACGTAATTAGCAATAGTTTTATTGGTTGTTCCTCCAGCAACACCCGTTAGTGTCCCTGAGTTGAGTAAAATTGAAACGTTTTTGGATTCATAGTTAGCTACCGCTAAGTCAAGGTTGTCATCTTTATCGAAGTCTCCTACTGCAATGGAGGTGGGATTTGTTCCCGCGTTAAAGTTAGTGGCATCTCCAAAACCACCACTGCCATTACCCAACAGTATTGAAACGTTGTTGGATTCAAAGTTAGCTACTGCCAAGTCTAATTTCTCGTCTCTGTTGAAGTCTCCCACTGTCACAGAAATAGGAGAGCTTCCCACGTTAAAGTTAGTGACAGTTCCAAAACCACCGCTGCCATTACCCAACAGTATTGAAATGTTTCTGGATTCTGTATTTACTACTGCTAAATCAGATTTGCCGTCATTGTTGAAGTCTGCCACTACCGCAGAATTAGGAGCGTTTCCTACATTAATGTTGGTAGCAGTTCCAAAACCACCACTGCCATTGCCCAACAGTATTGAAACGTTGCTAGTGTCTGGATTCACTAGCACTAAATCAAATTTGCTATCTTTGTCAAAGTCACCCACTGTTATATACATGGGAGGGCTTCCTACATTAATGTTGGTAGCAGTTCCAAAACCACCACTGCCATTGCCCAACAGTACTGAAACATTGTTGGAGTCATAGTTAGCCACCACTAAATCAAATATGCTGTCATTGTTGAAGTCTCCCACTGTCACGAAAAAGGGAGCGCTTCCCACACTAAAATCGGTGGCATCCTGAAAACTACCACTGCCATTGTTCAACTTTACTGAAACTTTGTTTAAGTCATAATTAGTCAGGGCAAAGTCAGAGTAGCCGTCTTTGTTGAAGTCACCCACTACCACGGAACGGAGATTGCCGAAATTGAAACTATCTCCTGCGACAACGTTAGTAGCAGGTGTAAATAAATCGGGTAAAATTGAGCGGTAAGTCTTCGTTACCTCTGGTGTTAAGGCTAAATCTGACTCAATTGAGCCAACCTTTACTTCTAAATCCCAGTCACCCCCCAACTCCGCATTACCTGTGATGTCATTAGAAGCTGCCACATCTGCACCCGTAATTTGGCTCAAACGCTGCACAAGAGCTTGATCCAAAGCTGCTACGTTGCAAGCGTAAAGCAGAATGTCGGCATTATCTGTTAAATAATTTTTCCATTGTTGTAACTGATGCGTGTAGGAGTTCAAATTGTTGGCATTGAGTTGAGTAGCTCCTATTTGTAAACTACCTTCGCTGCCGTGGGAGATAATTTGAACTGATTGATATTGGCCACCCCGCAAAGCTTCAGTGATTTGTGCTACTCCATCTCTGGTGGAGTCAAGGATTACTACACTAGTGCCTGGTTGGATACCAGCAATCAAACTCTCGTAGTCGATAACTGCTGAATCGATAAAAACAATATTGAGATTTGGCATTTGTAATTCCTGTGCAAAATTTGTTTGGATTTTAGAAGTTTTGTGTTTTCGTTGTTGCACGATGATTATTTTTGGCAACTCGAAACTAATGATTTTAATCTCACAGCACTAAACGGGAAACGGACGATGCTCCGCCCCACTGGAGGCAATCGCTCTATTGCAAGAACAACCCGAACTGCTCTGTGGGATACTAGCCGATGCCAGAGTGTGATTGGCTAAACGCAAACGTACAGGACTAATACGCCGGACTTTAGCGATGGTGTAAAAGTATAGCGGTTAAAGTTTTTATCACTTGACACAAGCGATCGCCCCTTGGATGTCAAATAAGGTATGCCAAATCAATTCGTGCATTGCAATCAGTGGTCTACAATCTTGAACTGATTGTCTTTAATGCGCGAATTTTGAATTTTAAATTGGAGCAAAGCGACTTGACCCTGGAGATCCCAACCTCCAATGATGCGATCGCCTCAGTGGTACTCTCTAAATTTCTTTAGAAACAGCCTTGACCAGAAAGCACTAATTGTGGTAATTGATTTGCTTTTTCTAACCAAATCAAAATTTTCACAACGCTCTCATCAATAGTTTCTTTGGCAGAATAACATGTAATCTGAGGATTTCTGGGTTCCTCATAAGGGTCATCAATTCCTGTAAAAAACTTGATTTGACCGTTACGGGCTTTTGCGTATAAACCCTTGATATCCCTAGCTTCACAAACTTCTATAGGTGCATTGACATATATCTCAACAAAGTTGTCACTAGAATAACGTAACTCATCTCTAACAGCACGGTAGGGGCTGATGAGAGATACGATGACTATCACTCCATTGCGGCTGAGTAGGTTTGCAACATAACCAACGCGTCTGACATTAATATCGCGGTCTTCTTTAGTGAAACCCAATCCTTGAGATAGATTTTGGCGAATAATATCTCCATCCAACAATTCAACTAAGTATCTTTGTTTGCGGAGTGTGTTCTCTAATCGCTGTGCAATTGTAGTTTTGCCTGCTCCACTAAGTCCTGTTAACCACAAGATTAGGCCATTTTGTTTCATATACTGAAATTTCCTCTTTTGCGCTGAAGGCAAACAAACTCCTTATACCAATTCTCTAAAATAAGGCAACACATTCAAACTCTAAAAGCCTTGCCATATTTGACTTTCTTAATTGGAATTGCGAATTGCGAATTGCTATTAGTCATTAGGAATCACCGCACTCGGTCTTAGCCAATAGTTCAACTTTGGTGCAGTAAATGCTTGGCGGATTTCTTTTCTTTCCGAATTCAAAACCATCGGACGCTGTACGCCAGCAAGAAACTGCACATCATAAAGTTCTTGAGTGCCTGTGGTGAACTTCAACATCCCCACCTGCTGCCCATTTCGCAAATCCACGACTGCCACCCCACAGAGCAACTGCTCAAACCTTTGAGTAACGGGCAACCCTCCAAAAATATGCCGTTCCCGAATCTGGCATAGTCCGACTAAGGCGTAATACCCGACGCAACACAACCCCCGCAAAAATCCAGGTAGTACACAAACTACCTGTTTGTCTCCAGATTCGGGATGAATGCGCCAGACTTCCCCAGCACCAGAATTGAGTAACCACAAAAACCCGTCATGCCAAATTGGAGAATGGGGCATTGATAATCTATCTAAAACAATTTCATTGCTCTCCACTTCTACTACGACTCCACCGTTGGCTTTACCCGGTCGCCATCCTCCCACAGTATCTGTCGCACCCAAGGCAGTGACATACTTGGGTTTGCCATCCACCATTGCTAAACCATTCAGGTGGCAGCGGTCTTCTGGTACGACTTGGGAAATAAACTTCGGATGCCAGCGCGGTACAAAGCTAAAGTCTGGACTCAAGGCAGAAAGACAGGAAAAACGAGTGTTGACTATCCACAGCCCTTCTCGACCAAATTCCAGGTCGTGAATGTTCAAGTCGCCTGTGAAGTATGTCATCCGTGGCAGGTAAAGAGCATCGTAGCGTCCGGGCTGGTCTTCTAAATACTCATAAGCTAATGTTGGGGCATTAGCTAATAAATAGACTTCGTGATGGCTAGCCAGTGCCAAGCGCGAACCATGAACTGCTAAACCCATTGGTTTAGAAAATTGGCGTAACAGCATGGTAATCTGTTGCCCATTCCAGCCTACTAGTGCTAGTTTCCCAGCTTGGTAGGTGGTGATAGCAACTGAACCTTCAGCTTGACTCAGCCAAGAGATAAAGCCGCGATCGGCATCACATTGAATTAAGTTATTTTCTTCTGAGACAGTAGTGCTAGAAGTAATGACCATAAAATTACTGAGTGGGAAAAATTTAGGAAACTTGTCGAAGTTAATGGGGATAAAGCTCAAGCAGAGATGGCCCAACTATATAACCAGGAGAAATTAGTGAGCGCATAATATTAAGGGCTTTAAAAAATTGGGTTCACACACAAAAAAAACTTATGGCTATCAAGAAAGAGATGAAGTTAAACGACAAGAATTTCGAGAAGAGATCCAGAAGTATAAAAAAGAGTCAATCGTCTGTATAGATGAAGCTGGGATGAATAATAGAGATGATTATGCAGGGCGAACGCATCTAAAGTATAAGAATCCTTTAACAGGAAGGGTTTCGGCGTTTTTGAATTTAGCCTATTTTTCGTCAATATCCCTATCCGGCAAGGGGTTCAGAAATACTGTGCATTCGCCCTGGATGATTATGGCTATGGTTGGAATGAAAAAGGAAAGTGATTTCATGCACTCAAAAGTGGGAAGAGACAAGGACGAGTTAATATGATTACTGCCTACTGTAATGGACTCTGATCAAACGAAAGCAATATAGTCAATCCGTATAAAATCATCGCGTTGGCAATTGAAGGGACTCAATCTGGTAGCTGCATAAGCCTGCTGTTCATACAGGAAGTCTTCTACAAAGCTATATGCATTCTCTATTTCCCCTGCTGTCAGTTGCCGAAACTTTGACTCAAACAGATGTGGTTCAACAGTCCGTTCTGGCGCGTCCAGCAAAGCTTCATCATGAGTATCTTGCCAGATTGCCTCATCAAACTCCAGACGCTCCATCAGTTCGCCGTTCTCCCAATAAACGTAGCCAATGGTAAAACCAACATCATCAACCCAATAGTAAATTGTCCGGGTGTGTAGCCTTTGAGAAAGAGACTGAGCCTGTGACTCGCAATTCCATGAACTAGGTACAAAGCGCTCAAAACAAGCATCGGATGTGTCAGTGGAAACAGGGGTATACTTATCAGTCGTAGATGCGTTTAAAACTCCAGTCCATAGGTGTCCTCGAAATTGGAACACCAGTAGTCCAGGATTTTGAATGTTTTGGTCGATAACATCACGTTCCCAGCGCCCCCCCAACTGTGCCAAAATTTCAGCTACTTGGTCAAGAGGGGCATCTATCAGCAATCCTTCAGCAAGTGTATCTATGTCTTCCAATCCATAGCGTTCTTCAATGGGAGGTTTTTCTGGAATCATTGTTCAAACTTTAGAGAAGAGGGACGACCTGCGGGAAGAGGTTCTAAAAGATTTGGAGGATAACCATTAAATCTGTTCTTGTTTAGAAGTATACCATACCCCATCTGTAGATTATCCTCTGTTAAAACTCCATTGGTATTTCGTAGACAAGCTATCATATGGTATACAGCAACTGGAGTAAAGGGGATACCAGGAGTTTCACCTGCATAGTCTAATACACCTTTGGTGACACCTACGTCTGATGTAGTCATGTATACGAGACTACCTATAGGATGTTCATCTTTGGGTACGGGTGCCATAGCTGCTGTCGAGTAATGGGACAAGTAGTCGAGGTAGCCTTGGGTTTGGTACTCAGCAGTTTTGAGTTCGATGTTCTTTCCTTCACGTATAGATTTGGCCTCCCAGAAAGTACTTTTAGGATATGGAATTATTTGAGGAGGACCACCGTTAGGGGGAGTTTTTATGATAAATCCGGTTTCTACCGCTTCTGGTACTACACTTGCTAGCCGTCCACGCTTTCTATACCCAGTTTTATTAAATCTTTCTGGCGATTTGAAAGGCTCACCCTTATTTTTATTGAGTATTTGACTTTTCAAAGCAAAGTTTTCAAAAGCTTCTCGAATCTTGTAGTTACTGGCTCCAGGCCTTATTCGCTTTGCTATTTGGGAGAGTTGACTTTGGGTTAGCGGAGTTCCTATCCCAGCGCAAGATTGTTCAGCCACGGTTTGTGGGCCTATAACTACGGCATTGTTACTGATAGATGCAGAGTCTTGATTGGTTTGTAAATCAGGTATTTCCTCTTGATCATCGTAGTTTTCTTCATCCTGTAATTGTGACTGGATTGGTATAGAATATGTTGGTTGAGGTATTTCAGATTCAGGAAAATCCTTACTTGATAAGGATTCAAGAGTATCACCATCTTTTAGATAGTTTGGATACAGTCGGGGAGATTGTTTTACTGTTTGCAACGTGAAACATACATTGTCAATAGCAAAGCCAACAGGCTCATTTCCTACAGATTCAATGCGCCATTTAGCTACGGGTAAGCCTTCAACAGTAAATGTAAAGATACCCTCTTCCGTATTAGTTCTTTGTTCTATAAGTTTGCCTTGACTGTCATATAATTTCAGGGTTGTGCTACCTAAGCTGTTAAAATAACCAGCATCCAGTTGAAAATTAACAGCAATTACTGGTGTTACTCCATCCTTTGGGTCTACAAAAGTACCTTCAATTGCACCTAAAAATTGTGGACTCCCTGAGAGGACATGACTTGTAGGATTAGCACCATCTGTGGTAATGAACGGGTTGTCTCCACTAAAAATAATCCCTTTGTCACTGTATTGGCTATTGATAGCCGTATTCAAGGTATATTCACTGAAGCTAATACTGTTGCTACAACTAGATGCTTCAAAGGTTCTAAGCCTTTGTGTTGGAGCCACATGATCGGGTGAAGTGCTAGGGCTTTGAGTGGAAGTATCATTTAACTTTTGGGCTTGAGTTGGAGGAATAATATTATTGAAAACTATTAATCCAAGTAATCCATAAGATATTAAATTTTTCAGTTGAAAACTGAAACACAATAACTTATGAGAAGCTCGATCAATAGTAAAAAAATATTTTGTTTTATTCATGATTATTTATTAATACACTACATTTGTACGGCTTGTGAGAACTGGTGTCCATCTTTAGCGCTCATATCTCAGAGCCTCAATGATGGTATTAATTTTCTCTAGGGACATCCCATCCACTGTTTCTGGCGTAGCGCCTGCTGTCATTGCACCTGTGTTGCTGTTTAGCTTGGCGTAGGCGCGTAAGTACAAATTTGGGTTGTATAGCAGTCGATACACATTTTCTACTGGCAACCCACGTTGTCCACGCTGGCTCTACGTATGATGTTCAGTAACGTTTCGGCTGTTCGCATCTCGCGTACCTCTCGATGTCTGTTACATCCAATTACCTGTGACACTTCGCCCTGTAAATGGTTCTCCCGTTTTCCAAAGGTGCGGCGTTACTCCCACAACTACTATTGTCACTCCGTTACCATAGGACTCGCGTCCCGTAGGCAATCCCATGTTCCGTCACTGATGAACATATAAAGAACGACTTAGGCTCCTACTCATGTCCTTAAATGAGTTCATTACTCATCGTTTATCAGTCAGGGCGTACCATAAACAAAAGTCGAATTTATGGCTACCGATAACATCGGTGTACAAACGTGATACCGAAGGATGTGCAGTTCCACCACTGGACATTAGGGTTCAAGCATTCAGCTTTAACCATATCGTTCAGGCGTTGCAAAACCGTAACATGCACGTTTTCTGTTACTTTCCGCTTTCCGAACATGCTCTTGTCCCCTCGCCCTTTCGGGTCTAGGTAAGTTGTTCACCTTAGAATCAGTTGCCCTGAACTCCAGCCAATTGTGTTGGCAATTCAATCAGTGCGTACCACGGCGCACATTATTCACCGCACACGGCTACTCAATGTGCAATCTTATTGTCATTAGCAGACTTGTGACTGCTATCAACAGCAGTTTTTCCATCGTGGCAATGTCGATGTAATAGCTGAAGATTTAAAAATAGGGAAACTACATCAAAATCAACACCCTAAATGCATTCCCCTAGTAATAGAAGCGCAATTGATGTGCTGTTGTGCTGTATTAAAATCTATATTGCAGCGCAGTATAGCTTTTACTTGTTTGAGGCTATCAAAATTCAAAGCTTGATGAAGTAATTAGATGTACTTCTGCTGCTTTTTTGATTGTTTCATGATGATGATATAGCCTAAAACATTTAAAGACAAGTATTTTTTATCACACAATAATGTGACAGAGATCACCATCAATTTACTCATTGTGTACCTATGGACTGAACAATAATACAAAAGGATAATTGAGTAAAATTTGCTACCATAATTAATAATACTTTACTTAATACTTTGCTTTTGAGGTATGCGAAGTGCTTGGTTATGGGGAAGAAATTGATTAAGTATAAATCTCTATTGTACGTTAAGAGATATACATGACAAACCCTTACACCTGTGGCTTCCATGTAGGGCTACAATTTGCGTAACCGTTTAGTTAGTGATGTATCTTATGATGAGGGTACAGAATTAATCCAATTTATCAACGGCAAAGAAATAACTGTAGAGATAGCATGGCGTTGGAAGTGGAAACGAGTTCTGAAATATGCGAGTAGTTAAAATGGCAATCGCTACTCCTCCCACTTCACCAGTACCCCATCCACAGCCACCAATCCCCACTGCGGAAACTTTGCTACCAGCTTCTTGATAACGATCTGCAAAGCTGGATCTTCCTGCCAGCACTCCAGCAAAAACTCAAACCCAGGATTTTCTTTTAATACCTCCGCCGTCTTTATTTTCTCTATCCTCCAGGGTCGTGCCTTTGATCGAAGGGCGATCGCCTCACTCGACCATTTATCAGGCTGTGGCACGGACAGCGCGGAACTTTGATCTTCACGATGGTCTTTTGGTTCTTGTCTAGAAGATGAGTCATCAGCCATCAACGAAGCAGATAGGCTCGGTTGAGCTTGGTTCTGGGACTGACTGAGGTTTTCAAAATTTACAGCAACGGGCGCGGCGGAAAATATGTCTTCATGAGCAGCTTTCACCTCATCACCCAAATCTGGTTTTTCTTCCATCAACGAAGCGGATTGACTCGGAGTAGCATCCACAAGCGTCAGCGAAGTACAGTCCGTTACCGCAGGTGACTCTTCCTTCTCTTCCACGCTTTCGAAAGTTTGAGGCGACGCGCCCCCAAAAGGCGCGTCAGCCGTCGCATCTTCACACAAATTTTTGTCTTGCGTGGAAGAATTACACCTCACAAACTCTACTGAAGAGTTTGTGAGGTGTTCCTGAACAGTTCGTGAGGGTTTCTCAAACCCTTGCTCTCTTTGAGTTTCATCTGAGATAGACGCTGTGTATTTACAACGCATTTCTTCAAGGGCAGCATTCACACCTGTATTTTCAGCACTTAATTGTTGTTTTGTAGAATCTGGTTCCTCAGCGTTGGCCTTCTCCCAGAAATCCTTCATCCTGCTGCCGTGCAAATTCCGTACCATCCAGCCAACAGTCTCGCGTCCGTCCTGTATCGACTTGTCCGGTTTGAAAATGAACAGCCCACTTTCCGAGAGAATTTTCTTTGCACAGATGAAACTGCTGTAACCCAAAGCTGTAGACAGGGACATCCATCGGGAACCGTAGGGATCAGATGTCCAGCATTCCTGCCATAGCTGATTAACGGAGGGCTTTTGTTGTGAAGCCCACAGCATATCTTCAATGGGAATAATGACATGCAATCTCTTGTATGGGGATTGTGGTTTGTCTTTAGCAGCAGGCTTTTTGGGTTTGGGACGAGCGATAGTTGCAGTCATTAGGCTACCTCATATTTATGTTGACGCATGGAAATTTCCCCTGGCGCGATCGCAGGGTTGTTTTCTGGATATTCATATTTCTGGGTTTAAGAATTAGGGCTGAACCAACTAGAGTTACAACAGCCGCAAGTCATCCTTGAAATATCTGTCAGTCTTCTTAGGTTTATCCTGCCAATGCTCCCAAGCCACTACCACTTCATCTCCTAAATCCTCTATTACCTCACCCTTCTGCACATATAAAGCAGAGTAAGTGTCAGCATGAGCAACGATAGAACCAAGCCTAATAACAAAAGCGCAATCACAAGGAGTTCCTTCGGCAGGGTTTTTTTGAGGAACCATTGGTTCCGTAATTTGTGAGGATTCGGCTTTCTCAAGAGCAGTGATTAACTCTATTTCCTGGGGTGTTAACTCTGCCCAATAGTCGTTTTTGATAACCTCGTACTCTTGCGCCACTTCTAAATAGTCCCACCAGCTACACCCAGGCTTGGACAAAACAGCCCGAATATCGCTAACGGCTTGGGGTAGTAGTTGTAGCTGTTCGGCTCGATATGCGATCGCAATTGGTGTCGGTTCACTTCCTAGGATTAATGCCGCAGCTTCCAACGCTTTGGTATTGTTCATGGCACTGGCCAGATTACCTAAAGCGATACCCATCAGCCTGAGACATTCTTGAGCATTTTCTTTAGGTGGTTCAACTGCCAGTGATCGCAAGTCAATTGTTTTATCCAGGGCTTGCTTGACTTGCTTGTTCAGTGCCTTAGTTGCTTGTTTGGTGAGAGTATTCCCCCATTCTTGGGCGGGACGTTCTTGTACAGCATTTTCTAGTTCCTGAATACGTCGTTGTAACCGTTGGTTCTCCAGTTCTAGCTGCCTTAGCCCCTCCAACTCGTCCAATCGTTGCTGTAATTGGATGTTTTCTTGTTTCTGTTGTTGAAACAGGTTTTGTAAAGCGCCCAGTTGTTCAGTTACTTGTTCTTCTGCCTTAGCAGCAGCTTCCGCTTGTAGCCCAATTCTCAATTCTTGCTCCAGCCGTTCGAGTTCTTGCTGGTGCTGTTGTTTGAGTTGTGCAATCGCTTCGGTGTATTCTTTGGGGTAAGTTCGCTCGGTGGAGAATGGAACGCTTGGAGCATCTAAATCATTATTGTTAACCAGTTCCTTGCTACCATCATCGAAAGTTACAATCTGCTGCCAGTAGTTCGGGGGGTCTGCTTCTATGGTTCCTGAGTCTCCATGCCTGTGATGAGTTGGTGACGTAACTGTGACTTTGGGGGAAGGGGGAACCATTGGTTCTTGAATTTTGGGAACCAATGGTTCCTGACTTTTTTGGCGTAGTAGACGAGGAACCACCTTGTTAGCCGCAGCAGCAAAGTCTGATTCGCTGGGTGAGGGGTTTTCAGAGAGTGCGATCGCAACAGCCTGTTTTAGTTTTTCTGGTTCCTTGGCTAACCGCAGTAAAGGACGGGCTTGACGCTCATTCTTGATGTGTTCGCCCAATTCATCAGCTGTTTCTTTAACTTTTTTCGCTCCTAGCAGTTGGTTGATTCTGCGGTAGCCACCCCAGGCGGATAGTTCGGCTTGGCAGTAGTCTTCAAAACTTTTATAGCCAGCTTCACAGTAAAGGTGTTTTTCCCGCATCTGTAATACTTCATCAACAGCCTGCCATTCAAAGCGGTCGATAGCAGTAAATGTTTCTTTGATGCTGGTGTTGAGAATGTTATAGCTGGGTGCTGATGTTTTTTCACGGTCTAGTGTCAGCATGATTATTGCCCACGCTTGGTAAATGCTGAAAGTCATCAGGAGCGCAATTAACACCAAAGTGAACATCCATGCTGAAGTTTGGACTAAACCCTAAATGTGTCAGCATTATGATTAGCTCACTTTGTAATAAACGGATTGAGCAGGCGATCGCATAGCTTTGGACGGCGGCGATCGCTTTCATTATGTAGTAAGGGAGTTAATTACTCAGATAGCTTGTTTTCTGCTTCACTACCAAACTGCCTGAGTTGGATATCTACCACAATTTGAGAATAAAGTTGTTGTGATATCGGCTTTGGTATTGTTTTAATCTGGTCTAGTCTGTCATGGGTCATAGCTTAGATATAGTTTTAATTAAATACCAATGGAGCTAATAAAGTTTTGCGATCCTTGGAAAAAGCAACAATAGCTCTATGGAATTGATGGAGGTTTTAGGTGACTGCCTTGATAGTAATCAGTCACTTGTATTGATTATACATACAATTTCCATACAGAAGTGAACCTAAAAAAACTTAACCCGCTGAATCGTCAGCGGGTTTGTCTTTAAGAAGTTTTAGTAATTGTTGGTGGGTACGCCTGAGAGCTTGATTTTCTTCTCTCAGGCTGATAATTCCCCCAGGCATTGCTGATGCTTGTTTAAAAGTTGTGTATGTTCATCAAGAATTTGCTGCATTTCTTGGATTTTTTGCTGCAAATCAATCACATTTGCACCTTGAATTTCTTCTTGTGCTGACGCGTTTAGGTACTCGTTGATCATTCGTGAGAGGACTTCAGTAACAGTCTTGCCCTCAGAGCCAGCCTTGCGCTTTAAAGCTTCCCTTATCTCTTGAGTAGTTTCAATCGATATAAAAATTCTGCCTTTAGCCATAGCCTTTAATAATTCTGCATTTCTAGGTCAACCTCTAAGTTAACCAAGTTTGAACTGCCTTTACAAGTGTATTGATTAATCGTATTGACAATCAATACATTTGCCCATACAATATATATAGATAACAAAAGGCGAGCGCTCATAGCCTGGAAAACTCAAGCGATCACCTTTCCTCTAGAACAGAGATTTTAATTATGACGCATATAACGCAGACACAGCAAGCAATTGCTAGCGACTCTTTTGATGAACAATCCCTAGCTCAGGCAGAACTCTACACTCACCTGGAAGCCCAAGCCCAAACCGTCGCTCCAACCCTAGACCCTTTAACCGACAGAGATCGCCGCATCATTGCAACCATCATCGAACGCACCCCCGAAGAAATCAAAACTATATGGATTGAAGCTGGAATCACAGTATGGGTGCAGCTAGTGGACGGCGGACGACTACCATTCGAGCGAAACTGGTTCGCTACACGAGTTCAAGAAGTCAAGGCAACACTCCCCGAAACCCCACGTGAGCGCAACGAACGCCTCAGCGCAGAACTGGAAGCAGCTTGCATCAAATTTGGTTTGACACACGGACAAATTGACTGGCTCTCCTTCAGCACAACTCTCTACCTGAATCACTTGTGTATTGGCTTCATCGGGTACAACAGGGCGAATCAATGGTACAGCCGACGCAATCAGTTGGGGGGCAGTCGGACAGCAGACAGCGTTGATGCTGCGATCGCATCACTCGGAGTAAGGCAACCTGTAGCGGCATAATGCCAATTCGCAATTCGCAACTCGCAATTCGCAATTGAACTAACTGCGAATTGCAAGTAATGATGCTGCACTCTTCAATTAACCGCAATTAAAAGAGGTACTGCAAATGACTAAATCTCGTAAAAATGCCTCTGATTTGACTGCTGCGAATTTACTAGATTCGCTTCGTTGTTGTGGCGGTTCTGTTCCGTTGCACAGCATCAAATTCTCTCAACTTGTAATTCAAGCACTGTTGGATCGGGAATTAGTGAAGGTTACGAACACGGGCTGCGGGTTTTTATTACAAGTGACTGAGGAAAAATAAATGGAAGCAATCGAAATGCTACAAACATTCAACGAGTGCTACGGGAAGATTCAGGCGATCGCACAAAATCCGAAGTGGTTAGAACTATCAAATCGCAACGATGTTGACTCTGAAATGAAAACGCATTTGGGGGATGTGTTGCACTATTTGGAGGGGCGATGGAGTGCATTGAGCCGTTTGTTGAGGTGAAGGTAGCTGAGGAGCAAGTATTCTAAGCTACTCGTTGGTTTGCTGCTGCTGCAACTCTTGTAGTACTTCTAGTGATAAGCCTGTCAGTCGAGCGATCGCGTCAACAGCCATTCCCTCGGCTAACAGGTTAAGGGCGATTTCACGGGCTTTTTCGTTCCGTCCTTCTTCAATCCCTTCTTCTTTGCCTTCAGTTTTAATTGATTGATAAATAACTGACTCACGCATAATGTCCTTCCTGAATAAACGCCCAATCACTTCTTGATCTAATATTAACCCAGCCAGAATTGCACTAGCAGCAGCAATATTACTTTGTGTCCGCCTTTCACTAATTTTATCAATGGCTGTAGCTACTTGTTGTAATGTACTCGCTTTATTTTTGGTTGCACTTAATACAGCGAATGGCAGCAACCCTGGGGCTTTCAAAAATATTTCTGGTGGTTGTTCCCACAAACGAATTACTGAAAATTTATACTGAAGATTTTCAATACTAAAGGTGGTTTTATAAACTTCTTCGGATGTAGTTTTATCCAAGTAAATTACCACTTGTTGCATTCGTTTTTTGGGAAAGCGGCGATATGCACGTATGCGATAATCAAGCATACGAAAAGGCATATTTTTATCAGGTTCAGTTTGAAATTCTATGTGTAGAATAACTTCATCCGATTGTAACAGGATTAAAGTGTCGGCACGAATTGGTTCTAAGGATAATTCTGTTGGACTTAACTTAGTTAAAGTAATAGATTTACCTAATAGCCAAGTAGCAAAATCAGGAGAATACAGTTCAGCAATAAATTTGCAAGTATTGTCAAACATGAATAGGTTTTATTGATGTATTTAGTTAGGAATTGTTGCAAAATCTTAGACAATTTTGTAGTTAAAATAGTTACAATAATAAATTATAAACCCTATGTGTTACTTTTTTATAGTTTTCTTTTCAAGAATTAAGAGCTTTGCTAAAAGTTTAGAAGTTTGTCATTCTACTATTTTTAATACTGAATGTACAAACATCTTGTCTAAAACAGTATTCAAGAAGAATTGGAGCTAGTTGCTAATGGCTGAAATCAAACTAGGCTTAGGTAATCCACCGCTACCCGTTTACTTGTACGTTAAAAAGTTAGAGCTTAATGGTCAAGTTTATGGCTGGTATAACTTTGATGTCGCTTTGGACAAACAGACACCTGTACCCCAAAGAGCATTAACAGGTTATCTGAGTGAATTACAATTGACGGATAAAGACTACAAAGGTAAAGACAACCTGAAGTTAGACATTTTTATCTTGGCTGATGAACTTTATGTAGTCAGAAGCGGTATTGAGACTAATTTCACTAAGTCTTTTTTACTCGCAGCATCGGTTGTAGAAGATTTCTCTAGACCTCTAACAATTGTTGCTACTCCTGGCGAGGAAAATGTCGTCTTTTGCACCTTGTATGATGCAACAACCAAAACTAAAATTCGTAGAGATTGGGATGCAAACGCTGACTGGGCAGGGCTAATACAGCAGATTCAAGCAAAATTATCTGGCAGTCCTAAATATGATTTGGAGGAAGATGAACGCGATCGCCTCGTTGTAGAACCACCCTCTTCAACCTCGACAAAACCTGTTGTTCATCCTCAAGATGCGCGAATTAAACAGATTCGTACATTGTTAGATTATCCAGTTGATTTGGTTAAAGAGTGGTTGCATTTCCAAGACGTGAAATTTCCTAGTCAATTACCTACTAACAAGGTCAATGAACTAGTGAAAACCATGTGCTTGGCTTGGGCGGCTGACAAACTTGAGAATCCCAATCATGCCTCTAATTCCTACCAGCAGCAGGTATTAAGCGCGATCGCTAGTGGTGCTGATGAAACCGCAGCGATCAAAGCGTGGATGAATTATGTAGTCGGGCAGAGAACTGCTGTAAGTTCTCGGTAAAAATTTAGGTTTATTCAAGACAGTAATAACTGTCTTATTTTTTTCATTACACAGCGTATCGAGGAAATTCTTATGACTCAACAAAAACGTATTACAGCCCATCAGACCAAGCAACAACAAGGCATTTCAATCAATACAATAATTATCCGTAAACGACGCACTATGAAACGATTTCAAACACAGGATTTCGTCAACCATGTTTTGTACCCAATCACGATTAGCTCTTTGATCATCACCGCGTTCATGGGAGTGACTGCATTAGGCTGCTGGGGATTCGAGATTATTGCAGACAACTCCAAACCAACGATAATCAGCAACCATCATTGGCGATCGCAAAAGAACATCTGCTTGGGCATGATGACGGTAACATTTTCGGTCTTTCTTGGCAGTGCTTTGTTAGGTGGATGCTTGAGTAACGGTAATGAGGATTGACAAAGCGATTGGCTATAAAAAGCGCGATCGCTGTCCACTCCTACAGACTTGAACCGATAAGAGGTTAAAGACATGGTACGAGGATTAGAGAGTAAGAATCAAGCTGTTGATTTTTGTCTTTGGGATGAAAGCGAGGATAAACCCAAAAACAAGCTTGAAGAGATTGCAGCAGAAGCGATTAAGTTAGCTGGGTTGACTGTCAGAATTGGTGAATATGAATTCGTGTCAACAGCAGTTAGATTGCTTGAGCCATTTATTAGTGCATGGTATCGCAAGGCGGAATTAGATCCACCGTCCACCGCGACAATATCGAGATGGTTCTATACTTCACCGCCGAAGTGGGCGATCGCTTTATTAGTGAATGAGAAAGAAAAAATTTTTCAAAAACTTTCGCCAAAATGCTGAATTACGCGAAATCCTAAAACTTTGCAAAATCCGGAAAAGTCCTTGCATTCAATAATTGGCTTTTTTATTGTTAAAGAACAAGGTCAATAGACAGTCAATACACCATCAAGTGACGGTGAATGTGATGTCAAATTAACACGGAATTGACACGGGTATTGACCATGTTTTTTATACTATTGACTACTTATTGACCATCTATTGATGAACCCGGCATGGAGAGAAGAACTTTTTAGTCAAAAACCCACCTTTTCAGGGTTAAACCCCCTGGTTTTACCCATGACCAATGCGAAAATGCGGCGAATTTTGGACATTTGCTATCGTACATGGTTACGTTGGGCAGAGGTGGCTGAAACCATTCCTCAGTATAAACTAGCACAAATTCAAATGCAGAAGATGGCAAAGGAAAAAAGACTCAGAGCGCCATTAATTCGTCCGTATCAAGTGTGGGTGTTAGGTAAGGTTGGTGAAGTGTTTGGGGATTTAGACCAAGGTACAACCAAGATTGAAATAGTCAAGTCAATTGTTGAAGCGAATAAATCAGAATACACAGAATCAAAATTTGAAGCTGAACAAATCAGATTCACTCAACCACTCATACCAATTCCAAATTCCAAATTCCAAATTCCAAATTAAGAAATCTAGACTTTGCATAGGTTTCTGGGTTTGGCTCTGTATCAGAATTTTAGTGAAATGGCATCACAGGAGAATTACAGAATGTCTGAAACTCAAGATAAATTCAGTCGCAAAGATTTGTTTGAATTGCTCAGTGAAAAATACTCAACAGAAAAAATCATTGCTGGTTTACAGGAGTTGGCTAAGTTTGACTCAAGTATCGATCCGGAAGCTGAACAATTCAGTATTAATGTTGTCGATTGCTTAGAGAGGCTGTTCAATTTAGCGCAAACCACCCTCGACAAATCGAAGCTGTTAGGAGGTGGGAGTAGTTTGGCGAATATACAAACTCAAGCCATAGAAACTGTGAGCGAACAGTTGAGAATTGAAGGAGTCAGCCAAGAAACATTTAAAGCATTCCTTGACATTGTGGCGGGGAAGGCTGTAGCTCAAGCATTTGCGGTTCATCAGTTATCTCAAGAGTTGTTCGATGAAATTACCAATGAGCTTGATGCTCGTTCATTGAAAAGAAGAACAGAGCAAGGCTTTGATGAAATAGCTTTTATTTATCAGTTGGCCAAGAATCCTGAAATCAGACAACGTATCACCCAAGAATATGGGTTAAAGACTGGGGTAGAAATCAAACAAGAAGTCCAAAACCTAACCGAAACTTCCACCCCTGGTTTTGACCCCGAAGCATTCTTGCAAGAACTAGGAGTACCGACACCAGAAAAAAAGTCTACACAACCGACGACAATCCAGGACTTGAAAAATTTGACACGCTGTTTATTCCAAAAACAAATCCAATCTCCAACTTAAAATGGCGCAAGTTTTTGGAACAGAATCAAATAGGGTTCTCAATCATTTTTTTACTAGTTTGCATTGGGTTGTCTGTGTACATTCGTCTTACTCACGCACCAGCATCCCAAACAAATACAGATATGGAACAGACTCAACTTTTGCAGTGAACTATTCAGCAGAATAATTGAGGTGGTTATGAGTTTAGAACGCGAAATACTAAATGCTATCGGCTTTGAAACTTCCCAATTAGAACCGGAAGGGGAAGTGAATCAGGTTGAACAAACAGTTGTTGAGGATGAACCGATTGCAGATACCATTAGTAACTTTGGCAAAATTTTAGAGCAATACGAACCAGTTTCAAGCTAATTCCTGGTTATGAAATACCAAAAGCAAGCACTGTTGGGATTAATCGGAATGGGCTTAATCGCTAGTCCTTGGTTATTGCAACTGCCAGCCCAATTCAAGACTTACAACAGTGGCATTACGATCCGAGAGTCAGAAGAACTAGAGCGTATTAAAGCCGAGCAAAGGGCACAAACCGCTGACAAGATTAATTCTTTGGGAGTTATGCCTTCGTTTCGGAAGTTGCGACTTCGTGATTATTTGGACTCGTTTAGACATAACCCTAGACCAGATACTACAGGTTATCTCGAAGATGAAACGATTTTTGTTTATGACTCAACAGGTAAGTGCGTTGGGCGAATTGAAGCTAGGCAATGGCTATGGAAATATCGATTTAAAAATGCCTGCTTCAATTCGCCGCTTTATCAAAGTTCTCAAGGTTAATTATGAAGTATCTGACTCCAAAGGGAGCTAACTCAAAACCAAACCCAGAATCATCACCACAAAGCCAGCCCAAAAAAGCACCGAGCGACAACCTAGAATTATTGGCCAGATGGATTGTGGCCCTTATATCACTGCCAGTTATCTTTATTTCGCATATCGTTGCTCAATTCGTTACTCCCGGCACATCAGGATATAAGCTCGTTGGGGCAATCGGTTTCTGGATTGGTACACTGCTTTCGACTGATAGCATTTGGCAGGTTTTATTTCAAGGAAAACCCCTCCTGCCTTGGTTCGAGTCTGAATGGATTGGCTGGTTTGGTTGGGTACAGTTGCCGTTCAATTTATTATTCTGGATTAGTTTCGGCATCTCTGCACTCGTACAAGTTATGGAAGCTCGGACATTGCGGGGCAAAGACCCAGATCAAGCAAAGAATGAGTTTGAGGAATCAAAACAATACACACTCGGCAGCAAACCCACTGGTAATATCGACCTGACAGTGGCTTTGTGGGGTGATTACAAAGTGGCTGGGATGAAACAGCGTCATACAGGGGGAGCGATCGCATTATTTTTCTGGGTTGTGGATTTGACTACCACCTTCGTCGGGCGCAATCCCTTCCGCTACACTAATCCAGGCACAATCATAGCTTGCTTTGCTTACAACATCGTCTCCATGATGGCTGGCGAAATTGGTTTCAGTATTTGGAAATTGACTAAATAACAGAGAAAGAAGATGGAACAAATACCAATGCTAGGCACAAAAGAAACGGCACAGTTACGTGGCGATTATCCTGGCATTGAGTATTTAGAAGCTGGTAACATCGCCTCTTGGTTACAGGAAAGGCAAGACCAGTTGTTAGTCCGCGCCAAGGACGAACGCAACGCGATGAATCTCGCTAAGTTCATCACTTTGGCTACAGCTCTTACTGGTGCTGTTTGTTATGCCACATCTCCCCTTGCTCCTATTGGGGCGGTGGTTGCAGGAGTTGGTTATCTCTGGTCGATTGTTCAGGATTTAAACGATACCCATCAATTCGCACCCATTCCCTTTATTCGTGGCGACTTTTTCACTTTCCTTTCGGCAATGGGTGATAGTGCCGCTAGAGAGGAATATTTTGCTAACTCCAATGAACTTGCTGAAGTTATGCTGCACTTGGAGCCAATGGAGAAATACGAGTTCGCCATGCTCAAGCAATGTTCTCATGTTGTGTGTGAGTACCTGAGTGCCGTTGATCCTGGGAAAAGATTTTACGCTTACCGTTGGTTGTTGGACTGGTTTATCCAACTTAAAGGACATTTCCCCACTCGTGAACAACTATCTGGTCATTTGGCACAAGTTACTATTGACCCCAGAGTGGACTATCGGCAGGTGACTGCTATCCAACAAGCAGTTAAACCACAGAATTTGGGGATTCCCCCAACGCGGTTTGCTTCTTTACCAACTCCAGTCTCTCAAACAACCGAAACCTCAGACCCTCAAATTTACCAGAATGAGGTTTATCCCCTGTTGACTAATGAATCCTCATTTACAACAGCCCCAAATCCATCAATTAATACCGAAATCTCCACCTATACCTCAAAACCTAATACTAACTATGACTTAATTGGTCACATCGCTAAGAAAGTTACCAACATGCTGTGGGTTGGTGTCCCTGGTTCCGGCAAGGGCATCACCATTAGCAATGCAATAGATGCTATCAAGCGACTGCATCCTCTTATACACATCTTTTATATTGACCCCAAGGGTGACGAGAAAGAAACTGGATATTTTAAGGGTCGTGTTGATACCCTCAAACGCGCCAAGATTGTTGAAATGTCGCCAGTCGAAGCGGTCAAGTGGGTCAAAGACTGTTTTACCGAGTTCCAAAAAATCTCCGGTTCTAAGCTCATCATTTTAGATGAAGGCACTGCTGTTTGTTCCAAGTTCAAAAATGCCAAGGGTGAGATTGGTTGGCTCAAGGACAAAATCATCTCTTACTGTTCTTGTGGTGATAGCTCCGGTTGGCATTTTTGGATTGTCGTGCAGAATCCTCACACGGACGACTTGGGTATCTCTGGCGGACTGCGATCGCAGTTAACTTCAGTGGCGTTAGTTCATCCTGATAACGTCCCTGCTTACAACGCCATGATCGCCACCCAACTGATTCCTAGCGATCGCAAGATTACTTCAACACAAGTGATGGAGATTGCCGAGCGATCGCCTGTTGGTCGAGCCGTGTACTACGGCGGCATCAACGAATGGTTCCCTATGCCACAGCTAAAAAACTTCTCTGGCTACGACAGGGACAGCAACAGGTTTATTGATTCTGCACCAAGCGCTCGTCAATCTTCTCAAACCGAAACTAATTCATCGATTGACACACCAAAAACCCAAGCTCAACAGATGTTGGCACTGTTAGAAAAAACCACAGCCAATTCAATCGATGAGTTTATTCAAAACGAGTTGCAATTAGATGGCGTTCCACCAGAGCTTATCCGTTTGGGAATCGAAAGATTACTCCAGAATTCTCATCTTAAATATAAGTTCGACGGCTGGAATAATAACCAAAATTAATGTTTCCGGTATAACAACTATGCAAGACAACAATCAAGGCAATTCCCCAAAATCAACTTCAACCCCTAATGAAACTATAGCGGCTAGTATTGCTAAGTTTCTTAACAGCCTCTCTCAAAGTTTCCAACTCTCAGAACGAGAAGCACAAGTTCAAAAACAATGGTTAGAAAATATGAAAAATAACAAGCTTCTGCAATCAAAACAAGAGTTTATTATTGAAGCTAACCATCAAATGCCAATCTTGTTAACTTCAAAGTCAAGGTTAGTAGTTCTAGAATCAATACTTGTTGCTCGTGCCAGAGATGGTAAACCCATAGATGATTTAGTTGCAGCGATTAAGATTGTTAGAAAAAATGTTATTGAGTTTGAGCTTCAATCCAATCAAGACTCACAATATCAAAAAAGTAATAAATTTAATAAGAATAAACACACAGTAGTTAAATATGAACATCGTTATGATATTCCAATCCTTAGCGAAATTGGAATTTTGATTTATGACCTACGAAATATTTTACTGCTTGCACCATTATTAGCAGTAGTTTATATTTTACTTTTCTCAATAGCTAACCCTAAAATATGTAATGACTGGGAAAATGTTAATGGTATTTACGAAAACAAAAGTATGTACTGTCAGATTTTAAATAAGTTGAATCGTTTTCTTCAAGACTATCAAAAGGTGGACTAAAGTTCCTACTCTTAGTAAATTATAAAGCAAACGCATCTCAAGGAGAAAAAACTCTTTAATAGCAGGAGTTTGGACATTTGATAATTTAACCTTTTTTCCGTCAGGCTCATTATTCAGCATGATTTTCAGAAATTATGTACTTTCGCTCTGTAGTAACTTATAGTTTAGTTTTCAATTATTTTGTAGAGATATTATCTGATGATTAAACTACTCATTCGGTGTCTGCCTGACTCAATTATTGATGCTATCAATACTCATTCTTTAGTCGAGTTAGACAGACGCAAGCTGATAGTCTGGGCAGAAGACATGCCAGTTGTAGAGTTAGACGATGAAAACTCGGCATTTAATTTGGCTTCCCGTTTTTTGGAAGTTACACCTGAAAATATGTTGGAAGTTTTCAAGGCGATTGCTCAAATCTACACTAACTACGGAAACTGTTTGGCTTTCACCTACTTGATGGAAATTTTGGCAGAATACTTTGATTTAATTAAGGATGTGGACAATGTATAACGACTACGACCACTTAAGTTTTGAAGAGCGCCTACAACTTACTGGATCTGAAATCCAGCGACGACATTAGCAACGAATGTTCGGATTTGTTGCTTGGAGCGACACTAGGAGAATCTAGAACTAATCAGCCTCAAGAATGCAAGAAGATTGGTATCAGCAAAAAAATCAATACGGATACAGAACAAAACTTCTTGTTTTTGAATGAAAGAATTGCTACCAAATATAATCCCTTTTACAAAGGTGAGTATTTAGTAATTCAAACTTATCTTCGTGAGAAAAAACTAATCGTTGAGCATAGTAGTTTTGACTATCAACAAGCAACAAGTAGCTGTGAACTAAAAAATCTCGCTCATGATTATTCATCTTCTGATGAAGAGGATGATGATTTTGAGTTTGACGACCAATTAACTAAACCAATCGCTTGCATCGGTTGCGCTAACTATCACGGTGTTGAGTATGGGGGCAACGTGTTAGTGTGTGCAATGCAGCCACAGGGGTGGAATGACGAGAATTGCCCTGATTTTTGCTCATGATAAGATTCACGAATCAGTCAAACAGTACAAGCAAGAAGAACAATAATAATGTATAAAATCATCTATCGAACAGTTGATGTTGAAAACTAGTATAGTAGTACTGAAAATTATGAAGGCTCTGCTCGGCTACCGGATAACTATCACGCGACTTACTGTCGGCAAGGAAAAGCTAAAATTACAAGATGAAGGTTTTGAATAATAAAAGTGGACAAGGACAATGGTTCAATCAACTCCTAAAACTCTTACTGTTGATGAATTCATTACTTACTACGGCGACAACGAACGCTATGAGCTAATTGATGGTGAATTAATCGAGATGGAACCAACAGGGCCGCATGAGCAAGTATCTGCTTTCATTGGACGAAAACTGAATGTAGAAATTGACCGCCAGGAGCTAGACTATTTTATTCCCCATCGGTGTTTGATCAAACTTTTAGGGACAAATACTGCTTTTCGTCCTGATGTAATTGTATTAGATCAAACTCAACTAATTAATGAACCCCTCTGGCAACAAGAACCTGTAATTACATTACCAAACTCAATTAAACTAATTGCTGAAGTCGTCAGTACAAACTGGCAAAATGACTATGCTCGCAAAGCTGAAGACTATGCCTTGTTAGGAATACCTGAGTATTGGATTGTTGATTATCTAGGTATTGGTGGTAGAGAATATATTGGCAAACCCAAACAACCAACAATCACAATTTGTACATTGCAAGAAGACGAGTATCAAAAAAATTTATTTCAAAGTAATGAGCAACTTGTTTCCTCAATCTTTCCCAATCTACAACTAACGGCACAACAAATTTTTGCGGCTGGGCAGATTTAAGTTTGAATTGATCCCAACTAACCTAGAACGCAACCGTGTGTATCGCTCTTGGTCATCAGTAGACCGTACAGCTAGAGATATCGCTTTTTTAGAGCCAATCACGATCGCTAACTTCTTGGCACGAGTCAATCCTGTATAAAATAAGTTCCGTGACAGCATCATGTAGTGTTGCAGATATAGTGGCAGTATCACCACTGAATACTCTGACCCTTGGCTTTTATGAATAGTAACGCTCCAGGCAAGGGCAATCTCATTCAGGTCAGCATAGTCATAGATGACAGTACGCTCGCCATACTGCACAGCAACTTCTTGCTCGGTGGTATCAATGCTTTGGATAATCCCCAAATCCCCATTAAACACTTCCCGGTTGTAGTCGTTCATTTGCTGAATGACGCGATCGCCTTCTCGTAGTAAACTACCACCCCTGGTAATCTCCACCTTGTCTGGTGTTGGTGGATTAATCAACTGCTGCAACACGGTATTCAAGTTCCGAGTACCGACTACTCCCCGTGTCATTGGGCAAAGCACCTGTACATCAGTAGCCGGATTAAACCCCAAGCGAGGAATCAAGTCCCTCACCAGTTCACAAATCGCTTGCACTCCATGCTCAGGCTCAAATCCACCACCATGCCACAAGCAGTCTGACACGGGATTGTCAGAAATTGGCTCCATCGTGGGATACTGTCCTCGGTTGATTTGGTGAGCGGCGGTGATGATGGCACTTTCTTGAGCTTGCCGAAACACCTGGGTCAACCGAACTACTGGCAGTCGGAGAGAATTAATCAGGTCGGCAAGTACCTGACCTGGGCCTACCGAGGGCAGCTGGTCGATATCTCCCACTAATAATAGTTGCGCTCCACCAGCCACAGCTTTGACTAAAGAATACGCTAGAAACAAGTCAAGCATACTAGCTTCATCAGCAATAATTGCACTATGGGCTAAAGGATTTTCATCGTCGCGCTTAAAGTTCATTGAGCGTGGGTCAAACTCAAGCAAGCGATGTATGGTCTTTGCCTCAAGTCCAGTCATCTCTGCCAAGCGTTGTGCAGCCCGTCCAGTTGGTGCAGCCAAAGCAATGGATTTGCCCATCGCCTTCCACAATTGGACTATAGTGTACGTAGTGAAGGTCTTGCCTACACCAGGCCCGCCTGTCAAAATCATTACACGAGAATAAGCAGCCATCTCTACTGCTTGCTGTTGCTGTTCTGAAAGCTGAATTTTTTGAGCTAATGTAAAACGCTCAAGCCAAGCACGGACGCGAGGAATGTCCTGTGCCACGGGTTGGCTCAAACGCCCTAAGATTAATTGTGCTAACTTTTGCTCAGTATGAAAGTAAGTCGGTTTGTAGCACAACAGCGTTTGCTCTGGAGTTTTCTCCCTGATTAGCTCATCAGAGAGTGCCATGTCTTTAATTGTTTGAGCGATCGCATCCTCAGTTGGCTGATGAGATTCAGTAGTCAGTAGCTTAATTACCGAGTCAATTAGTTCGCTCTGGGGCAAGTAGCAGTGACCATCCTCCGCAGCTTCGCTTAAAGCATGAATTAGTCCCGCGCAATATCTGAATTCACTATCAGGAGCAATTCCTACATTCCGAGCAATCTTATCAGCAGTCAGAAAACCGATACCATAGATGTCGGCTGCTAACTGGTATGGGTTTTCTGAAACTGTGGCGATCGCCTGATCTTGGTATTGCTTATAAATCTTGACTGCGTAGGTAGTAGAAACACCATGACCTTGGAGAAACACCATCACTTCTTTGATGGCTTTTTGAGTTTCCCAAGCATTTTTAATTAACTTGATGCGCTTTTTGGCGATGCCTTGGACTTCGATGAGGCGCTCAATCTGGTTTTCGATGATGTCCAATGTTTCTAAGCCAAAGTGAGCGACAATGCGCTTGGCTGTGACTGGGCCTACTCCTTTAATTAGTCCACTGCCTAAGTACTTCTCAATTCCTGTGAGAGTCGCGGGTTTTGTTTCTCTGTAATTGACGACTTGGAATTGTGGCCCGTATTGTGGATGATCGCGCCAGAAACCTGTGAGTTGCAGTGTTTGCCCTGGTTGGATATTGGCGAAGCTGCCAGTAATTGTCGTGAGGTCTTTTGCACCAGGGCGCACTAGCCGCGCTACAGTATAGCCTGATTCTTCTGAGCAAAAAGTCAGGCGTTCCACCACTCCGGTAATGGTTTCGTGGTGAGGAGTGGCATTGAGTTGTTGAGGAGAAAGATTAGGCAGAGTGGACATTGCTTTCTAAAAATGCCGCACATCATTATAAGCTTAGAAGTGGATTTATTATAGTACATAAATACTATAATAAATGGTAACATTATTCAGGTGAGTTTTCATCTAAAAGTGACTCGATTTGAGTAAGTAATTTTTCTAAAGTTTTTTGTTTTTTGGGATTGTCCCAAACGGACGCTTTCTGCAATCTGCTTGATGCTTGTTTGTAGCGTTCCTTAAGAGATATCGATTCTGAAGTAATTGTTGTACGAGCTGCTTTAATGCGTTCGTTAATCTGTGTTAAAGACAAGTTTTCTGTTATGGCAGCTTTCATGAGTGCCATTCTTTGAGATACATCCTTTACACGAGCAATAGCAGTGGCTTTAGTGTACTCAATTTGACCTTGACGTAGGACATCTAGCACATCTTGAGGTAGTTTAAGTAATGGTAAACGACTACTTACAAAAGATTCCCAGGATATTATCCCTAATGTATCAAAAAGAGCTTTAATAGCAAGTGATTCTTCACTACCCAAAACGTTTTGGGTAACTTTTCCTTTAGCTTCATTCTGCATTCGGTAGAGTAGTGAGACTATATTATTAGTACTTTGTTTCAATCGCAAACTTAGAAGTTGAAGTACACCTTCAGTTTCTTCGACTGGATTTAAATCTTCCCTCGCCAAGTTTTCAACGAGCGATATTTGCAATGCTTCTTGCTCGTTAAACTCCCTAATGACAACAGGTACTTCTTCTAGCCCAACCATTTGGGCTGCACGTAAGCGACGCTCTCCAGCAACAAGTTCGTATTCTTCTTGTTGGGGACGGACAAGGAGAGGTTCAAGGATACCATGCTCTTGAATTGATAATGCAAGCTGTCCAAGCTTTTCAGCATCGAAGTAGCGTCGAGGTTGTGAGTGAGGCAGTTTGATCTTACTAATAGTTATATTGTGTGGTGAGCTATTGGCAGTTTCATTGTGGTTAAAGTTTTCACCAAGTAGAGCGGCTACACCTTTTAAGTTGCTGGTATAAGGTTTGTCTTTTTTACTAGTAATCACGGGAGTTTTTCTAAATCCGAAGTTATTTTCTGGAGTGCAGTGACAGCAGGATGTTTAGGGCTATATAGTGCTAAGGGTAAGCGCGCCTCACTTGCATCTGCAAAAGCAATAGTTTTAGGGATTGGCTCATAGACTGTTGCTAGTGGCGAGAGTTGTGACAATATCGCTTTCATAGTTCTACTTTCTTGAGCAGTACGTGCGTCATACATTGTTGGAATAAAGCCAGCAATTGCGAGATCTTTGTTAGCTCCTTTACGGAGTGATGCTACAGTCCTTAATAGTAAATCAGTTCCTTGAAAAGATTTGAATTGACATTGAATTGGTACCAATACATGTGTCGCCGCTACTAAACTAATAACGCTCAGTATGCCCAAAGATGGGGGACAGTCTATCAAAATAAAATCGTATTTGTCCAGTATGGATGCAAGTGCATTTTTGAGACGCATCTCACGCATTAACGCCGCAACCAGTTCGAGTTCGGCGGCACTTAAATTGATGTTAGCAGGAGTTAAACTCATGCCGTGAATTAGTTCAGGGTAGATTGGCAATGGATCTTCACCTACCACTGCTTCATACACAGTATTAGTAAATTGTTCTGGTTCTAGACCCATAAATGTTGTTAGTGACGCTTGTGGGTCCATATCTATAAGTAAAACGCGATTTTTCTTCTTTTGAGTAAGATGATAGCCCAAGTTCATGGTTAAACTGGTCTTACCTACTCCCCCTGACTGATTGAATAGTGCAATAATACGAGTTTTGCTCACAGTTAGCTTTCGATTGAGAACTTTATAAATTGATGTCAAGAAAAATTAGAGTTCACAGTGAAGCTCTTAATACGGCTGATTTTATCCTTGAACACAGCTTTATACAACCAAAAGTTTCTAAATTAAAAGCTAAAATACAAAAGTTTTCAAGTCTGCCTAAGTTCATTTAACTTGAAGTATTCATGAAATCTACGCAGCGTCCATCCAAACCACCTAAGCAACAGTCCCAATCCCACAATCCTAACCCCAAGCCTAACCTGACTCCTGTTGCTGATGAACCACAAGAGCAACACCAAGCAGAATCTCAACCAGTCCCCAGCCCTGCTGATGAACCACCGCTGCAATCAGTAGAACCACCTGCGACCGCCTCACCTCATCATAAAGCACAGCAACAATCTAAAGTGCAGCGTCCATCAAAACTACATTCTGAAAAACCAGAGTTACTAGCAGAACGTTTTCAGCATGTAAAATTCCTAGACTGTGACAAACCAGTGAGCCGAATTATCTTTGAGTGTTGGCATTGCAATCAGGGAATAATTAGCGAGTTTACAGGCTCCCCTGTAATGGGTGAGTACAAAGGGCGACCTTCAATTATCCAACTTAAAGTTCAATGCCCAAACTGCGAGCAAACGGCTATTAGACTGAATACAGGGGAGGTGCTTTCGACTACGGCAATTCCTTCTCCTTGGAAACAATAAAGGCGATCGCCTAGCTCAAGAATTATTTAGGAGAAATATCAACAAGTGGATAATGCAAAAGCTGACATTGTTAACCTCAATAATAACTGTGCTAACAGCGCTCCCACTTACCAGTTGCAGTAACTTAACCACAGAACAGTATGAAGCTACAGCGCTCACCAGTTATATTTGGCAAGTTAAGTATAGTAATAACCTAACCGATCAACCGTTACCGCGTGTTGAAAGCTTTGCTACTAGTTCTGTGTTGAATCGAAATGGCTTGAAACCAATAGGAGCAATTATTGAACCAGATGACCAGGGGTTATGGTGGCCTACTTTGCCGCCACGACCAAGTATTGATGAAGTCGAACAACGTAAAAAACCTCAAGAACAGGCAGGCCAACCCGAATTGCAGAAAACTGTGAAATACCAAATAAGCTTTCGAGTGAGTGGTCAGCAGAGAACTCTACCGACAAATTATGAGGTTTATCGACAGGTAGTAAAAGCTTACCCATCCCGAATTCCTTTGCAATTGACTTTGGGTGTGAACGATAATTCAGTTGAGAAAGCTGAACCTGTAAGTAAGTAGTAACTCATTTTGTCTAGTTCTTTAAAAAATCTTGATGGGATATATATGGGTGCTATATGTACCCCATAAATGATTCAAAAATTTGATGACAATTTAACACCTATATAGGGTATATATAGGTGATGCTTAGGGTATTTTTGACTGCTTAACACTTTGTACCCCACTTGACCCCTATGTCGAATATTCACATTTTGCAAAAAATTTTTGCTGCTGGCTTTGATAACGGTTACGGTAGCGTAAAACTTCTAGTCGATGGCTTTGAAGTAGTTCGCGTCCCCAGTTATATTTCCATTATGGAAATGGAAGATGTACCAGGAAGAGTAGTTTTTAACGGTAATGCTTACACTGTTGGAGAATCAGCTTTCCGTGCAGGTTATCATTTTGAGCGCAACACAGATGACAATGAAAATAAGGTCAACAATGCGCTGTTGACATTACTGGGTGCATTAGCACATCTGCCACACCGTAAGGCTTGGCATCTCAAGTTAGTCGTCAGCTTACATGATGTGAGTCTGACCTCAAAGTTAGAACGAGTACTTAATGGAGAATATCAGCCAATACTTGCAGGCAATCAATCAGATGTCAAAGTAGAAGTCCTCAAGGTGATACCAGAGGGCATGGGTGCATTGTTTGGGCATCAACTCCCAGCAAAGTTAACGGTTCTAGACTTTGGCAACGGTACAACACTGTATTCTCGTTACTATCAAGGCAAGCGAGAAGTTCACACCCCCTATCCCACAGGCGTAGAAGTTCTCATCGATGACATTTCTCAAAAGATGAAACACCTCAATGGCGGGAAAATTGGGGATGCATCAAAGATTCGATTTTGTTTAGAAATGGGACATACCAAGTACAGCCGCGACATTGATATAAAAGATGTCTACACCAGTTGTTTAAAAGATTGGTACGAAAGATATTTAAAGAAAGTTGTGAATTTGACACTAGATGCCAAACACCAAGGGGATGAGATTTGGGCAATTGGTGGAGGCTGCCTGTTACCTGGATTTAAGAAGCTATTAGAGAAGAATGGTTTCAAAATTCTGGATAATCCAGTGGAAGCTAATGCGAATGGACTTCTAGAAATGGCAAAAGCCATTCTAAAAAAGAATTTTACTACAAGCACATTGGATAAATGAGGTAATAATGACAGACAAACAAGACTTGGCACCGGAAAAGGTTCGGATTAAAGATAGCTATCGAGAACGTATCTTCAAGGAGTCACAACAACTAGATAAAAGTTACCTGGAGACGCTTTACTTCATCATTGATTGCTATTTTGCTTTCAAAAAGGGTGCATTCCCTACTCAACAACTAGTCACTCACCCAAGTGCTTTCACCCCAATTACTACTGAGCAAAATAAACAACAGCAGGTAGACCCAACTTCATCTACAAGAGAAATTCTAGAAGATTCTGATAGCGTCACATTCACCCTTGATTTTGATTTGTGACGTAATATCCAGATAAACAGCGTTTTTTGCCAGGGTGTTTGTAGTTCTCAGCGCTGAGTCTGAAGTGGGACATAGAGAAAGAATCCGTATTTCGCCGCCAATACTGGACAGTATGCTGAAAACTCGGTGTTTACCAAAAACGCGCTAAACTGTCTGTACTACGGTATAGACGTGGTATAGAGATGGCGAACACAGAACGCGAATCAATTAACTTCAAACTCCCCAAAACCCTGACCAAAATACTCCGGGCCACCGCAAGAGAACGTAACACCACTGCAACTGATTTAGTTATCCAGGGTCTGTATCATATCCTGGGGCCAGTTGCGGGTACACAAACGAGTGTAGAAACCCGTCTTGTCGAACTGGAAACTACACTCAATTCTTACGCAAATCGTACAGACACTCGTGTAGAATCTAGTGTCGACGAGAGCTTAAAACAGAGACTATCACAGCTTGAGCAAAAAACTGAATTAATTACCCAAAAGTTAGCACAACTAGAAGGAGCGATCGCAATACTTTCCCAGCGTTCTTCAGGTACTTCGCGTCGGCAGTCATACAATTACCACCCACCACAGCTAGAACTGCAAGCGTATAAAGGGGAAAATCTCGCTAAAAGGTTGGGTGTCTCACTGGCAACTCTGGAGCAGGAACTAAAGAATCAGAATTCTAAAGATTTTGAAAACTGGTGTAGGTCAAGAGATCCTGGCTCTGTTGGCTGGCGCTATGGTAACGACAAACGGCTTTGTTGCATGAAACAGAAAAAAGATACACTAACTCTTAGTAAAGTTAGTAATTAGTCTTCCACTTTATAACTGTCTGGTTTGCCCAACTGAATCATGCGATTGAGAGCTGCACATTGCAGGAATAACTCGACGGCTTGATTATCAAAAAAACGTCGTCGTAACTTGCCACCAAAAATTACCTTGAGCCGAAACATGGCAGTTTCAGACGCATATCGTCGATGATAGCCGCTTTCTTGTTTCCATTGCTTGCGTCCAACTTGATGAACCCGGCGCAGATTTTCATCTCTCGGATGGGGCAGCGTTTTAGAGTTATCTGTTAATTGAATTTTGGCATTGCTGCGAGGAGGAATTGCCGCTTTGGCTTTGCGTTGAGCGATCGCATCGTAACAGTCAAAGGTATCATAGCTACCATCGCCCGATACTTGTTCAATACAGGGGTCAATCTGCTCCAACAAATCACTCCTAAGAAACACATTGCGTGGAGTCAGAAATGGGGGTAAGTTTTAAACCAAAAGCTAGAGCTTTTTTCTTAAGGTTATTAACTACCCGCTCTCGATAGCGTTGCTCATAAGCATCAACACCAGGGTCAATAAATTGATCGCCAG
>NZ_JAVRBR020000048.1:0-33080 GCF_034531165.2 Dendronalium sp. ChiSLP03b
TTTTACCATCAAACTGTACCCCCTAGATAAACGCTTAATAACTGCACAGTTCATTCTCAATAAGCACCTAATTTTTTCAAGGAGTATGTGCCTCCAAAACCTTTATCTGGTTTAGTTTTGCGCTGATTGTCGCCCCTTGAAGGTTGCAACCAAAGTGCCTAGCCCAATTTCAATTTGACCCAATTCCCACAACAAAACTTGGCTGTTTTTCATAGGGCATATGTGCATAATTATTTGCCCATCCTAAAAATGCCTGTAATTTAACCCCTAAATCTTGTCCTGGAATAATTTCTTCTGGCCAGCGTGCTGCTTGTAAATTACCACAGCATTCACACACACAGGTTTGGCGTTGATACTCCACTACTTCTATTGGGCATTCCACCAATTGCGCTACAGTCTGTTTTTCTACTTTTACTGCCACACTCGCAAATGCTTTGTGACCACAACAGATACAATTAAGAGGACGTAAAATTTCAAACCGATCTATTCTGCCAAAACCTTTACGAGTCTTACCTTGATGTCCTGGCTGTCCCCCTGGTTTTCTTTTGGAATGATTTGATTGGTCTTGGGGCGGTGCTTTTTTGTTTTCGCTCTTTTTGTGAATGTCTTGTGATGGTGGTTTCGACGAATTAGAACTGTCTAAATCTCTACTGACTTTTAAACGCTCTATTTCTTGCTGTAGTTCTAAGATGGTTTTTTGTAATTCACGTATTACCTTGCTCTGCTCAATAATTATCTCTACCAGCTTTTCTTTCGGTAACTGGTTCAAGTTTTCCAGGTCTATATCTTGAGGCAGGCTTTGGTTCATATCTGTGATACTCTACCTCAACTGTCCCCTTTGTCAATACTCTGCCACCTGAATCCTTACAAAAAATCTATCTAACCCATAAGTCTGTTTACCCGATTTACTGACTACAACTTCATCTCCAGCCAGTAGATATACTTCATTTTCTCGCCACAAATGTTGACGAAAAAATAGCCAAAACAATGTCGCCCAAGGTATTACTGTCCCAAAGAATCTCCGTATCGTTCGATAACTACCACCAACACCCGTCCAACGCGAGATTCCCAACATTGTGACTCGACCGCTCATCGATAATATGGCTAGGATTATTTGGTTCAATTGCCGCATTGTTGTAGCTTTTATCTGCGGCAGGAGGCATTGCAACAGTGATAAGATATCAGGCATGGGCTGCTTGTAGCTTTTGAGTTGTCGTTGTGAGAGACAATAACTCTACTACGTCAGCCCTCTCTCTTCATACTCTTTTTTTGGCTAAGGTATTGCTAATGCGATTATATTCAAACACTGTGATGCCAACTCGCTCAATCTTGGGACTCACATCTTGATAAGCATCAAAGTTGAGCAATTGAGTTTGAGCATATAACATCTCACACTCTTCGAGTGTGGCAAATTCTTTCAACCGAATAAGAGGAATTCGTTGTTCCAGCAGCATTTTTAAAGATTCTGTAGTTAAAGGATACTCTTGTTTGTTATCCCATATCGACGATTTAATCTGGTTAGAAGCAGCAGTCATAATACAGTTCCTTACATTTCAATTTCAACTTTCAGTTTTGACCAAACTCAATTCATACTCATATTCAGCAACTACAGCAAATCTGCTTCGTCATTGCGAAAATGATTTTTGACAAACAAAATTATTTACTGTTTGCTAAAATAGAGTCTTCGTACCCTGTCGCTACAACGATATAAAGCGACAATTTGACCTTCTCGATCTCGTACAAATTCAAACTTATCTATATATGTAAGATATCTAAGAAAGAGGTTTTGCCCAGCCACTTTGAGATGAGATGGTGGATAACCTTTGCTCTTATAATATAATTTATCATCTACCAGATTTATTTTAAAGTGGTACTCTAATTCAGCAGAATAATAAGTACCAACATAATCTGCTAATATATCTTTTGGAGAATCTAGAATTTTTTCAAGGGTGTAGGTTTTAATACCATCACCAATATCTATTTTGACTATCATTCGATTAATATCTTCAGAAAACTCAATATTATAGTCAGTCTCATTATCAACAGATTGAAAATGATTGGTATCAATTGGAATAAGTTGAAAATACATCCATGCTAGTTTAGCCATTAATTTTTCATCTTCTATCTTTAACTCCCATATGCTTCCAGTCGTGAGGTTATGATAAAATCCAGCTTTTGGTTGTAGCTCCACTACAGGTAAATTAATAGAGCTAATAGAACGCGAAATAGGTTTAGCAATATCTTTAATATAATCATTTTCTAAATATATATCAGCTACTTGAAAAGCTAATTTAGTCGGGTTAAGCGTACTTAAATTAGCCAGACAGATAACAGAAAACTGGCGTTCGGGAAATCGAATAAAGTCACTCTGATAACCCATCCAAGAGCCTCCATGCCTAATTGTCTTTAAACCGCCGCGATCGCCAATCAGCAACCCAAATGCACCTGATATAACTTCGCCATTATTGAGTTTGCATGGAGTAGTTACCTCTTCAATTAAATCTTGTCCGTAGCCACCTAAGATATTGTGGTAGAAGTTCCGATCCCAAAGTAGTAAATCTTCAATTGTTGTGTAAAGCTGTCCGTCTCCACAGAAATCGTGAAAAGATATATTACTCTGGAAACCGCCTCCATCTTTTGGAGCGTATCCATTGGCTCTATTTTTCACGATTTCTCTGAAGTTATCGTGAAAATGGGTATTTTTCATTCCTAGCGGGGCAAAAATATGTTCTTGGGCAAATACACGCAGAGATTTGCCAGAGACACGTTTCACAATTTCTGCTAATAAAATGTAGCCAGAATTACAGTATAATTGCTCGGTTCCAGGCACAAAATTTAAACTTTGTTGTCGAGCAATTAAGGCAATAATTTCTTCGTTTGAATAATTATTCTCAAATATCATTCCAGCAAATAATATTAGCGTTAAATAGTCACGCAAACCGCTGGTGTGGTCGATTAGATAGCGGATAGTAATAGAGTGACTATACTGAGGAATTTCTGGAATATATTTTTGTAATTCATCATCGAAGTTAAGCAATTTTAGTCTGGCTAGTAAAACGATACACATTGCTGTAAATTGCTTGGAGTTAGAAGCGATATCAAAGACAGAATTAGAGGTTAGGGGAATGTTATATTCCAAGTTGGCCATACCATAACCGCGTTGGTAAATTATCTCCCCATTCTGAATAACAGCAATAGCACAGCCAGGAGAATTAGGTTTATCCCACTGGACGAATAATTCATCGACTTTGGTAATTAGCGACATTATTTCTGATTTTTCAACTGCCAGAGCTAATTTTTGATATTCTTCAGTTTAACTGTTTGACAAAAAGTACTTCCTTGATTTCTTAGGGATAGTAGCCACTAAACTCTCACCCATTTCAAGACTTTAGGATCTTTATCATATCCATAGGTAACGCCGTCTCTAGTAGTGATAAACTCCCCTTTGCTTGCCTTACTTCTAATAGTAGAAACAGAATAGTAGGTTAATTCATTCATTTCCTTATGAGAAAGTTTTTTGATTGTGCTGCTCTCTGATTCATTTTGGGACTTATCTTGAGATGAGTTATCTATTTTGATTTGACCATTTGTGTTAAGTTTAGTAATACTTTCTTTTTGACCTTTTTGATTCCGATAATCTTGTACCTTCATAAGTTTCCAGTTGGAATTTTGTGCAAGTTCTAATACCCATTGATGATAATCAAATAGGCTTTCTCTATGTCCCACACTAATAAATGTTGTTTTCGTTTCTTGTAACTGTTGATATAAATGACCTTCATTTTTCAGATCTAAGGCACTTGTTGCTTCATCTAATATCGTGAACCTTGGATGAGTAACTAATAATCGTGCGAAAGCCAGACGTTGTTGTTCTCCTAGCGATAGTATGTTCTCCCAAGGAACTTCTGTATCAAAGCCTTCAATTCGACTGAGCAAGTTTTGTAGGTTGACTTGTTGCAAAACTTCTTTGAGTTGTGCGTCGGTCATTTGACGATTTGTATTAGGATAAAGCAACTGTTCGCGCAAGGTTCCTAAAATTATGTAAGGACGTTGGGGTAAAAATAAAACTTCTTCTAATGGAGGCCGCACCAAACGGCCAGTCCCCGCATTCCACAAACCAGCGATCGCTCTGAGGAGAGAACTTTTACCTCGACCGCTAGGCCCAACAATCAATAAACCTTCTCCTGCTCTAACAGACAGTGACAATTCTTCAACTATCACCTGTTCATAGTCGGGTGTTTGTAAAGTGACATTCTCAAAAACGATCTGATTTTCTTCTATTGTTTTAATGGTAGTTACATCCTCTGGTTGTTTGGTAACAGCTTCTAACGCATCTGAAAATTCAGATAATCGTTCAACATAGCTAGAAAACCTTCCAGAGTTCCCAAATTCATTAATTAAATCACCCAAAGCATTAGCAAAAAAATAGCAACATACAGATGCTTGGATAATTTCTCCAAATTCCATTTCACCTCTAATTTGTAAAGGTCCAAATACTATATATGGAAATATTTGAATTACAGATTGATAACCTCTATTAAAAATCTCATTGTTCTTCTCCCAATCAATTTTACGTTTAGCATTTTTTATCAAATTACTAAATCGGCGGGCAATAATATTTAATTCTTGGTTCTCTCCTCGAAAGAATGCTACTGATTCAGCATGAGTACGGAAATGAGTCAGGCAATAGGTGTAGTCAGCTTTCGCTTCGAGTTCTTCTCGATTAATTTTATTTAATTCTTGAGTCAAGTAAACAGCAATCAAATTTCCTATAACTGTATAACTAACTAAAATCAGTGCAACAGACTGAGAGATTGACCAAAGAACTAATAAAAAAGCTGTCATCTCCAGTATTTTTTCTAGGAGAGTAGCTGAAAAACTTAAAGCATTGCTTGCAATGGGTTCGATTTCTTGAGATAAACGTTGATCTGGATTATCAATATTAGATTTAAAGTTGATTTTGTAATAAGCTCGATTGTTTAAATATTTTGATAAAATCTTATTATTCAGCCATTGATACCAATCTATAGCAATTTTTTTTCTCACTAGCCTGGAGAACCCCGTTAAGAGAGTTCCCAATGCTAAAGCTGAACCATAAAGCAGTAAAGCATCATAAAACTTAGAGATTTCCTTCTCTTTAATGATGATATCAGCCAAATAGCGATTAATAAAGCTATTAAAAACATTTGCACCAACAAGCACAATTATTAATAATATCAGGAGAATAAGCATTCCCCACGAGCGAATCACTTCTGAAAATGCTCTGTCTCCTGGCTCGTTTGGATACCAGTAAGGTTGGGCGACCGCTTTTACATCTTTCCAAAATTGAATAAAACCTAAAAAAGCATTTGTTGGAGGTTGAGCTTGAATAACTTGGGTTGGCATATTCTGAAACTAAACTAAGATTTTACGTAATAAGTAAGCTAGTTTATAGAAGTAGTTTTAATGCTCCAACCCTTACAAAAGAAGGGAACAGGGAACAGTGATAAAAACTTTAGTTCTGGGTTTAAAGCCCTGTTTTTAAAAGACGTTTTCTGAGGTTGCATAGCACGAAAAAAAATAGCGTCATTGTTTTAATCCCACTATGCGTAAGGGTGGGTTTCCCTATTGCTTGTTCCTTATTACCTCTGAATAAATAAGCATTTTAACCATAAATAAAGTAATAAATTGACTTAATGTAATTGTTGGGCTTTTTGGAGAATGATAGGCTTTTGTAACGAGTCGTTAAACATGGTTTTGAAGGTATTGTTTAGCCGAATATTTCTAGTCGCTGACGCATTGATTCATCTGCTGTAATCTCCTTGGTGTAGATAGTTAACAGCAATGCATATATTGAGTTATCAGCAAATAACTTTTCCGCCACGTGTCATATTGTATAACGCAGTATATACTAATTGACATTTTTATTTTTTGTTTCTTTACATTTTTATTTTTTGTTTCTACCCCAATTTACTGAGCAAATATCTCTTAACTGTCTTAACTGTCTTAACTGTCTTAACTGTCTTAACTGTCTGCTTAACTGTTTTAATTGGTATTGTATTTTTGTTTTTAAGGTGCGATAATTCACAGATTCAAGTAAAAAGTACAGCTTTAAATAACTGTGCGATCGCTGATTTTGAAACGGAGAGAGGAATTAGTGCCTTGAGGGATAATGGTTAAGAGAATTTTTGAAGTAAAGGGATGATGAGAGTAGCTTTAGAGGAAAATTATTAATTTATTAAAATTAGCATCGATTAGAGTGAAATCATGAATTTAACAGAGCTTCTAGAAAATATTTCAGCAAAGAATATTGAACTGTGGGTTGATGGAGACAAACTGCGCTATCGATCGCCCGAAGATTCACTAACCCCTGAGTTATTGCGGGAAATAAAGCAATCTGAACCAGAAATTATCCGAATTTTATCCCAGAGTACTAATCAGGCTGCGACTTATCCCCTCTCTCATGGTCAAAAAGCACTTTGGTTGTTATATCAATTAGCACCCAGTAGTACCGCTTACAACGCCATATATGCAGCAAAATTAGTCACAAATTTAAATATTCCTGCCCTGAAGCAGGCAGCACAAGCTCTAGTTCAAAGGCATCCACTTTTGAGGACTACCTTTGCAAGCATTGACGGCGAACCTGTACAAACAGTTCACGAAAATCAGCAAGTTGACTTTAGCATCGAAGAAGCTTTCGATCTCGGCCAAGACGATGTAAACAAATGGCTCTCAGAAAAAAGCGATCGCCCCTTTGACTTAGAACAGGGCCCGATATTGCGCTTTGACTTATTAATTAACCATATTAAAACTGATAAATTAGCAACCAAAGAACATATTCTTTTAGTCACGCTACATCAGATAGTAGGGGATTTCCGGTCTTTAGAAATCACAATTGGTGAACTGAAAGTCTTGTATCAAGCGATGTCTACGACGGGCTACGCCTACGCAAAAGGTGAAGCAGCTCAACTATCAGCACAAAACTATCAGTATCAAGATTACATCAAGTGGTCAGAGCAAATACTCGCTAGCTCGCAAGGAGAAAGTTTGCGGACTTATTGGCAGCAACAACTATCTGGTGAGTTGCCACTGCTAAATTTACCAACAGACCGACCAAGACCTCAAAGCCAAACCTTTAATGGTGCTTCCCGCTTTTTTACTGTTGAAGAAGAACTGCGGCAAAAGCTTGCAGAATTGGCAAATAGAGTTGGTGCTTCTCTTTATATACTTTTATTAACAGCATTACAAATACTATTACTACGTTATACCGATCGAAAAGATATTTTAATTGGCTCTCCAATGGTGAATCGGAGCCGTTCAGAGTTTGAAAATATTGTGGGTTACTTTACTAATCCTGTTGTCTTGCGAGGAGACCTTTCAGGAAAACCGACTTTTCAAGAGTTGCTGAGGCGATCGCGCTCTTGTGTATTAAATGCCCTAGACCATCAGGATTATCCTTTTCCTCTGCTGGTGGAGCAACTGCAACCTGTCCGCAACCCCAGTTTTTCGCCGCTTTATCAGGTAACTTTAGTCTGGCATCACTCCCACCAAAATATAGATATAGATATCGATGGTTTAATTTTGGAATTAATAATTCCAGAGTCTAAAGGGGCTGCATTTGATTTAACATTAAGTATTCTTGAGGAGCCAAGCTCACTCAAAGGTACATGGAATTACAACACCGACCTGTTTAATGACAGCACCATTGAGCGGATGATGGGGCATTTTGTAACTTTGCTCGAAGCAGTTGTAGCAAATTCTCAGCAACGAGTTGACCAATTACCTTTGTTAACACAATCTGAGCAACGGCAGTTATTAGTTGAGTGGAATGATACTCAAGTAGACTATCCCTTTGATAAGTGTATCCATCAGTTGTTTGAAGAGCAGGTAGAGCGTACACCAGATGCAATAGCAGTGGTGTTTGAGAATCAACAATTGACGTACCACGAATTGAATTGTCAGGCTAACTCTTTGGCGCATTATTTGCAGTCTTTGGGAGTAGGAGCCGACGTGCTAGTGGGGATTTGTGTAGAGCGTTCTTTAGAGATGGTCGTGGGACTACTTGGTATTCTCAAGGCGGGTGGGGCTTACCTACCACTTGACCCTGAGTATCCCCAAGACCGTCTCTCGTTCATGCTTGAAGACGCTCAAGTTTCAATATTACTGAGTCAACAGCGACTTTGCGATCGACTACCTGAGTATCAGGCAAAACTGATTTGTTTAGATGAAGTCTGGGAACAAATTCTGCAAAACAAACCCAATAACCCGATTGAGGTAGTAACACCTACTCATCTAGCGAATGTGATTTACACATCCGGCTCCACAGGCAAACCCAAAGGAGTAATGGTTGAGCATAGAGGATTGTGCAATCTAGCTCAAGCTCAGATTCAAACTTTTGGTTTGGATTGTGATAGTCGAGTTCTCCAGTTTGCCTCCTTTAGTTTTGATGCTTGCATATCAGAAATCTTGATGGCTTTTGGATCGGGGGCAACACTTTACTTAGGAACAAAAGACTCTCTCATGCCGGGTATGCCTTTAATTGACCGATTAAAGAACGATCGCATTACCCATGTCACCCTACCACCTTCAGCCCTAGCAGTCCTGCCACAAGAAGAACTGCCAACATTGCAAACAATCATTGTCGCCGGAGAAGCCTGTCCTCTTGAACTGATGCGACAATGGTCTACAGGAAGAAACTTCTTCAACGCCTACGGGCCAACAGAAGCGAGTGTTTGTGCAGCGATCGCTAAATGCACTACTCAAGACCAAAAAATTTCCATTGGTCGTCCAATTGACAATACCCAGATATACATACTTGACCAAAACTTACAACCACTACCTGTGGGTATACCAGGAGAACTGCACATTGGTGGTGCAGGATTAGCGCGCGGCTATCTTAATCGCCCAGAATTAACACAAGAAAAATTCATTCCTAACCCCTTCAACAATTCAAAATTCAAAATTCAAAATTCAAAATTATATAAAACCGGGGACTTGGCTCGTTATCTCCCAGATGGCAAAATAGAATACCTGGGGCGTATCGATAACCAAGTAAAAATCCGGGGATTCCGCATTGAGTTGGGAGAAATTGAAGCAGCACTGAGTCAACATCCCCATATTCAAGTATCATGTGTCATAGCCCGCGAAGATATTCCTGGTGACAAGCACCTAGTAGCCTACATCGTACCCCAGCCACAGGTGACACCTACAATCAGCATTCTGCGTAGCTTCCTCAAAGAAAAACTACCAGAATATATGGTACCAAGTGCTTTCGTCATCTTAGAATCTTTACCCCTAACCCCCAACGGAAAAATAGACCGTCGTGCTCTCCCAGCACCACAGGCAAGTAGTGAATTATCAGACAAATATGTAGCTCCACGCACCCCCATCGAAGAAATCCTAGCAGTGATTTGGCAGCAAGTTCTGAAAGTAGAGCTTGTAGGCAGACATGACAACTTCTTTGAACTAGGAGGACACTCACTACTGGCCACGCAATTCATCTCCCGCGTGCGTACCAGATTAAAAGTAGAAATATCATTGCAAAGTTTATTTGCTGCACCAACAATTGCTCAGTTAGCGCCATTGATTCAGCAGTTACAGCAGCAAGATATAGAACTGTCAGCACCACCCATCTTAAGGCGGGTAGAGAATGCAGAAATACCACTGTCATTTGCTCAACAGCGTTTGTGGTTTTTAGACCAGTTAGAGTTGAACAGTGCCTCATACAACCTATCCATAGGTTTGCGTCTAGTAGGAACTTTTAATGTTGCAGCCTTAGAACAAAGCTTAATTGAAATTATTCATCGCCATGAAGCATTACGCACCAACTTTGTTACTGTTGATGGAAAGCCTTTACAAATAATTCAAACGGTAACGAATTGGACAGTAACAGTAGTTGACTTGCAGCATTTATCAACACATGTACTGAGTGAAGTCGTTGGCGAAGCCTCTGCCTCAGCAGAAGTAACAGAACAAAAAACGGCTGCACAGAAATTACTGGAACAACAAGCAATTGAGCCTTTTGACTTAGCTCATGATCCATTAATCAAAGCGACATTGGTGGTGCTGTCTCCTACAGAACATTGGTTAAGTGTGTGTATGCACCACGTTGTCTGTGATGGTTGGTCAATAGGTGTGTTTGTCCAGGAGTTAGAAGCACTGTATAATGCTTATTCTCAAGGTCAACTATCACCCCTGTTGCCACTGCCGATTCAGTACGCAGATTTTGCTACTTGGCAAAGACAATGGTTACAAGGGGAAGTACTACAAAACCAGTTGAGTTACTGGGAAAAACAGTTGGCAAATGCACCCACGTTCTTGCCACTACCCACAGATAGACCAAGACCTGCTGCGCAGACTTTCAATGGCTCATATCATGTGTTTACTCTGTCTGTTGAGTTGACCCAACAGTTGGAAAAACTGAGTCAACAGCAAGGTGTAACTATGTTTATGACGTTGTTGGCGGTGTATAATATTCTGCTTTATCGCTACACCGGACAAGAAGATATTTTGGTGGGGACACCAATTGCCTACCGCGATCGCACTGAGCTAGAAGGTCTAATTGGCTTTTTTGTCAATACTTTGGTGATGCGGACTGATTTAGCAGGGAACCCCAGTTTTAACGAGTTACTCCCGCGCCTGAGAGAAATGGCATTATCCGCCTATGCTCATCAAGATTTGCCCTTTGAAATGTTGGTGGAAGCATTGCAGCCAGAACGGGACTTGAGCCATACACCATTGTTCCAAGTGATGTTCGTTCTCCTGAACGCTCCCATGTCAGAAATAGAGTTGACTGGGTTAAGTGTCAGTGGATTGCCAATAGAAATCACGACGGCAAAGTTTGATTTAACTTTATCAATGGAAAACACTCCCGGTGGACTCTTTGGGTGGTGGGAGTACAACACTGACTTGTTTGATAGCAGCACCATTGAGCGCATGACTGGTCATTTTCTAACACTACTTGAGGCAATTGTGGCAAATCCCAGCGAGCGGATTTCGCAATTACCAATGCTCACAGCATCTGAGCAGCAACAGTTATTAGTGGAGTGGAATGATACTCAAGTAGATTATCCCCAAGATAAATGTATTCATCAGTTGTTTGAGGAACAGTGTTTGAGTACCCCAGATGCCGTGGCGGTAGTGTTTGAGAATCAACAATTGACGTACCACGAATTGAATTGTCGTGCCAACCAGTTGGCGCATTATTTGCGGTCTTTGGGTGTCAAACCAGATGTGCTGGTGGGCATTTGTGTGGAGCGTTCTTTAGAGATGGTGGTCGGACTGTTGGGCATTCTCAAGGCAGGTGGGACTTACGTACCACTTGACCCAGAATATCCCCAAGAGCGTTTGCGCTTTATCTTGGAAGATGCTCAAGTCTCAGTGCTGCTGAGTCAACATCATTTAGTTGAAAAATTACCTGAGTGTCAGGCGCAGCTTGTAAGCTTGGATACTAATTGGCAGTTGATTTCTCAGTTGACTCAAGAAAATGCGATCGCAGATGTCCAAGCTAGTAACTTAGCTTATGTGATTTATACTTCCGGTTCTACAGGTCAACCCAAAGGTGTGCAAATCTCACATAAATCTGTGAGTAATTTCCTCTCTGCTATGCAGCAGCGCCCAGGAATAACAAAACAAGATACACTGCTTGCAATCACTACTATTTCCTTTGATATTGCTGCTTTAGAAATTTTTCTGCCCATAACTGTAGGTGCATGTCTGGTCATAGCCAGTCGTAACGTGACCCTTGATGGAAGAGAATTATTTGACTTGCTAGTTAAGTCTAAAGCAACGATTATGCAGGCAACTCCAGCTACTTGGAGATTGCTTTTAGACTCCAACTACCAGTTTAGCAATCTAAAAATACTTTGCGGCGGTGAAGCTTTACCTTGGGATCTAGTTAATCAATTGCTTGACAAGAGCACTTCTTTGTGGAACCTTTATGGCCCAACAGAGGCAACTATTTGGTCATCAGTATGTCAACTCGAATCCAATGAAAGCTTGATTTCTATTGGCCGTCCAATTGACAATACGCAGATATACATACTAGACCAAAACTTACAACCAGTACCTGTAGGTGTGCCAGGAGAACTGCACATAGGTGGTGCAGGATTAGCAAGAGGCTATCTCAACCGACCAGAGTTAACACAAGAAAAATTCATTCCTAACCCCTTCAGTGGAGGCAGGGGGCAGGGAGCAGGAGAGAAGTGCGGTCTTGGGGTTTCTCCAAGTGGAGCAACTTCGGGGAGCAGGGGGAGAGAACGGTTGTACAAAACAGGGGACTTGGCTCGTTATCTCCCAGATGGCAAAATAGAATACTTGGGACGTATCGATAACCAAGTAAAGATCCGGGGATTCCGCATTGAGTTGGGAGAAATTGAAGCAGTACTAAGCCAACATCCCAATGTGCAAGCATCATGTGTCATAGCCTGTGAAGATATCAGGGGTGACAAGCAGCTAGTTGCCTACATTGTAGTCCAGCCACAAGTAACACTCACAATTAGCGAACTACGTAGCGACCTCAAGAAAAAGTTACCAGACTACATGGTACCAAGCGCAATAGTCATCTTGGAGTCCCTACCGCTTACCCCCAACGGCAAAATAGACCGTCGCGCGCTACCAGCACCACAGCCAAGTAGCGAATTATTAGAGAAATATGTCGCGCCTCACACCCCAATTGAAGAAGTACTGGCACTGATTTGGCAACAAGTCCTAAAAGTAGAGCTTGTAGGTAGACATGATAACTTCTTTGAGCTAGGGGGACACTCACTACTAGCAACGCAACTCATCTCCCGTGTGCGTAACAGCTTGAAAGTAGAACTACCATTGCGGAGCTTATTTGCTGCACCCACAATTGCCGAGTTAGCACCATCGATTCAGCAATTACACAAACAAGATTTAGAACTTGTTGCACCGCCCATATTACCCAGGATAGGGAATACTGAATTACCACTATCGTTCGCTCAACAGCGTTTGTGGTTTTTAGACCAGTTTGAGCCGAACAGTGCTTCATACAACATTCCCTTCGGATTGGGTCTAATCGGAAGTGTGAATGTTGCTGCCTTAGAACAAAGCTTACAAGAAATTATTCATCGCCACGAAGCATTACGCACCAACTTTGTTACTGTTGATGGAAAGCCTTCACAAATAATTCAAACAGCAACAAATTGGACGGTTACAGTTGTTGACTTGCAGCATTTACCGTGGAGAGAACAAGAAATTGCTGCACAGAAATTAGTGCAACAACAAGCAATTCAACCTTTTGACTTAGCTCATGATGCATTAATCAGAGCAACATTAGTAATGCTGTCTCATACAGAACAGTGGTTATTAGTGTGTATGTACCATGTTGTCAGTGATGGCTGGTCAATAGGTGTGTTTGTCCAGGAGTTACAAGCACTGTACAATGCCTATTCTCAGGGTCAATCGTCACCCTTGTTGCCACTGCCAATTCAGTATGCAGATTTCGCTATTTGGCAAAGACAATGGTTGCAAGAGGAAGTACTGAACAAGCAATTGAGTTACTGGAAAAAACAGTTGGCAAATGCACTCACATTCTTGCCATTACCCACAGACCGACCAAGAAGAGCTGTGCAGACTTTCAATGGCGCACATCTGGAGTTTACACTCTCTATTGAGTTGACCCAACAGTTGGAACAACTGAGTCAACAGCAAGGGGTAACTTTGTTTATGACGCTGTTGGCAGCTTATAATACCCTGCTTTACCGCTACACGGGACAAACAGATATTTTGGTGGGGACACCAATTGCTAACCGCGATCGCACCGAGCTAGAAGGGTTAATTGGATTTTTTGTCAATACCCTAGTCATGCGGACTAACTTGGCAGAAAATCTCAGCTTTAACGAATTACTCCCGCGTATCCGGGAAATTGCATTGTCGGCTTATGCTCATCAAGACTTGCCTTTTGAAATGTTGGTGGAAGCATTACAGCCAGAACGGGACTTGAGCCATACACCATTGTTCCAAGTGATGTTCGTTCTCAATAATGCGCCCACATCTGAAGTAGAGTTTACTGGGTTAACTGCCAGTTTATTGCCAATAGAAAATTCTACAGCAAAGTTTGATTTAACTTTATCAATACAAAACACTACCACTGGACTAGTAGGAGGATGGGAGTATAACACTGACTTGTTTGATTGCAGCACTATCGAACGCATGACAGGTCATTTTGTAACTCTGCTGGAAAGTATTGTCGCCAATCCCAGTGAGCGAATTTCACAATTGCCGATCTTAACAGCATCTGAGCAACAGCAGTTATTAGTGGAGTGGAATGATACTCAAGTAGATTATCCCCAAGATAAATGTATTCATAGGTTATTTGAGGAGCAGGTGGAGCGTACACCCGATGCAGTCGCAGTGGTGTTTGAGAATCAACAATTGACATACCACGAGTTGAATTGTCGTGCTAACCAATTAGCCCATTACTTGCAGTCTTTGGGTGTAGGAGCGGATGGACTAGTGGGGATATGTGTAGAACGCTCCTTAGAAATGGTGGTGGGATTACTTGGTATTCTCAAGGCGGGTGGTGCTTACCTGCCACTTGACCCTGAGTATCCCCAAGACCGTCTCTCGTTCATGCTTGCAGACGCTCAAGTTTCCGTGCTACTTACCCAACAGCATCTAGTTGAGTCTCTTACCCAACATCAGGCGCGTGTAGTCCACTTAGATAAAGACTGGATTGCGATCGCTAAGTTTAGCCAAGAGAATCCAATTGCTGACGTGCAAGCTAGTAATACAGCTTATATTATTTTTACTTCTGGCTCTACTGGTCAACCGAAGGGGGTAATACTATCTCACAGTAACCTTTGCAACCACATGTTCTGGATGCAAGCAACATTCCCCCTGACTAAAAAAGACAAAGTACTGCAAAAAACTCCCTTTGGCTTTGATGCCTCAGTTTGGGAATTTTACGCTCCATTGTTAGCAGGCGGACAGTTGTTAATAGCTGAACCAGGAGGTCATACTGACAGTGCTTATCTCTTAAAGTTAATTGCCCAGCAGCAGGTAACTACTATTCAACTTGTTCCATCTTTACTGCAAATGCTTTTAGAACAGGGAGGAATTGAAACTTGTCACTCCCTCAAACACGTGTTCTGTGGTGGTGAAGTCTTACCCGTTACTCTGCAAGAAGGCTTGTTAAGCAAGCTAGATGTAATTTTACACAATCTCTACGGCCCAACAGAGGCTTGTATTGATGCAACTTTCTGGAATTGTCAGCGTGAAATTCATCCACAAATTGTCCCCATTGGTCGTCCAATTTCCAACACGCAAATCTACATACTCGACCAAAACTTACAACTAGTACCTGTGGGTGTACCAGGAGAACTGCACATTGGTGGTGCAGGATTAGCAAGAGGATACCTCAACCGTCCAGAATTAACACAAGAAAAATTTATCCCCAACCCCTTCAGTGGAAGCAGGGGAGGAGAACGCTTATACAAAACAGGGGACTTAGCACGTTATCTACCAGATGGCAATATCGAATACCTGGGTCGCATCGATAATCAAGTAAAAATCCGGGGTTTCCGCATTGAGTTGGGAGAAATCGAAGCAGCACTCAACCAACATCCCCATGTGCAAACATCATGTATCATAGCCCGCGAAGACATTCCCGGAAATAAACGCCTAGTCGCCTACATAGTACCCCAGCCACAGATAACACTCATAGTTAGCGAACTGCGTAGCTTCCTCAAAGGAAAACTGCCAGAATACATGGTACCAAGTGCCTTCGTCACCCTAGAATCCCTACCCCTAACACCCAACGGCAAAATAGACCGTCGCGTCCTACCAGAACCAGAAGCACGCACAGGAATAGAAATCGATATAGTACAACCGCGCACCCCCATTGAAGAAAAATTAGCCGAAATTTGGGCGCAAGTATTAAGAGTAGAGCAAATAGGCATACACGATAACTTCTTTGAACTAGGTGGAGATTCCATCCTCAGCATTCAAATTATTACCAGAGCAAAACTAGCTGGAATAGAACTAACAGTTAAACAACTATTTGCCAATCAAACGATCGCTCAATTAGCCACAGTCGCAGGCACAACAAAAGCACTGTTAATTGAACAAGGATTAGTCACAGGGAAATTACCCCTAACACCAATTCAAAATTGGTTTTTTGAGCATAAATTACCAGAGAAACACCACTTCAACCAATCATTTCTCCTCACAGTACCATCCAATCTCAACCTAGAAATATTAGAGCAAGTATGGCAGCAACTACTAAAACATCACGATGCTCTCAGACTAAGATTCACCCAAACAGATATAATATGGCAGCAAATTCATGCCGACCCAACAGATAACATTACTATCTCCCGTTTTGACCTATCGGCAGTTCCAAAAACTGAGATAGAAAATTCTATTGAAACCACAGCTAACGAATTACAAGCGAGTTTAAACCTCTCAGAAAATCTCGTACAAGTAGCATTTTTCTGGCTAGGTATTGACAAAAAAGCGCGATTATTAATAATAATTCACCACCTAGTAGTAGACGGTGTTTCCTGGCGGATATTGTTAGAAGATTTGCAGACAGCTTATCAGCAACTCAGTCAAGGCAAGACCATTCAACTACCTGCTAAAACCACATCCTTCAAAGATTGGGCGCAACAGTTGACAGAATATGCTCAATCAGAAGTTTTGAAAACAGAACTAGATTATTGGTTGAGTGCATCTTACGATGCAGTTGATTCCCTCCCAGTAGACTATGCACAAGGAGTAAATACTACTGTATCGGCTAAGACAATCTCAGTGTCATTAAACAAAGTAGAAACCCAAGCACTCCTGCAAGATGTCCCGAAAGCTTACAAAACACAAATTAACGATGTCTTGTTAACTGCCCTAGCGCTGGTGTTAAGCAGATGGACTAACTCTGAGTCAGTATTATTCAACTTAGAAGGTCATGGGCGGGAAGAGATTGTAGATGGTGTAGACTTATCACGCACTGTTGGTTGGTTTACAACGATTTTCCCAGTAGTTGTGGAACTGGGAATCAAGGACGATCTGGGTACTACTTTAAAATCAGTTAAGGAACAATTACGTGCAATTCCTAACAAAGGCATTGGCTATGGCTTATTGCGTTATCTGAATCTTGATGCAGAAATTAGCGCCCAGCTAGAGAAAGTTCCCCAAACAGAAATTAGCTTCAATTATTTGGGACAATTTGCTCAAGTTGTGAATACATCCTCTCTGATGCAACTGGCTGATGAGCCTAGCGGAAACAGCCAGAGTTTACAAGGTCAGCGCCATTATTTGCTAGACATTAACGCCATCATTGCTAACGAACAACTGCAAATAGATTGGACATACAGCAGTAATATCCATCGGCACGAAACGATTGAGAATCTTGCCCAAGAATTTGTAGCAACCTTGCAAGAACTAATTACTCATTGTTTATCACCGGAAAATGTAGGTTATACGCCTACAGATTTCTCATTAATCAACCTTAACCAAGTAGAACTAGATCAAATATTACAAAATCTATGAAATTAGAACTTAGCAAAACTAATCGGCAAAATATTGAAGATATTTATCCGTTATCTCCCATGCAAGAGGGGATGCTATTTGAAAGCTTGTATGCTCCAAATTCAGGTGTATATTTTGAACAGATAACTTGCATTTTAACGGGAAACCTAGATGTAAAAACCTTCGAGCAAGCTTGGCAGCAAGTGGTAGCTCGGCATACTATTTTCCGCACAGCTTTCTTGTGGGAGTCTTTGAGCCAGCCAGTTCAAGTGGTGTATCGACAGGTGAATGTGAAGGTCGAAACATACAACTGGCGAGAGTTATCTAAGCAAGAGCAGCAACAGCAATTAGAGGCTTTTCTGGATTCTGAGCGACAACGGGGTTTTCAATTGTCGCAAGCGCCATTGATGCGCCTATATCTAATACAGTTGGATGAGAATACTTATCAGTTTGTTTGGTGTCATCATCATTTATTACTTGATGGCTGGTCGTCACCTTTGGTTTTCAAAGACTTGTTAGATTTTTATCAAGCTATTTTTCAAGGTGAAAGATTATCTCACACTCCAACTTTGGGCTACCGCAACTATATTGCTTGGTTACAACAACAAAATCGAGATTTAGCAGCAGAATTTTGGCGACAAAAACTCCAAGGTTTTACTACACCAACTCCTTTGACTGTAGATAAACCATTGTCGATGCAGGAGCAATATTCAGGCTACGGCGAACAACAAATTAACTTAACTGCATCAGCGACGGCAGCAGTAGTGTCTTTTGTCAAGCAGCATCAATTGACAATGAGTAATCTGGTGCAGGCGACTTGGGGATTGTTGCTGTCTCGCTACAGCCAAGAAACAGATGTGGTTTTTGGTGCAACTGTGTCTGGTCGTCCGCCGGAACTTGTTGGTGTAGAGTCGATGGTGGGATTATTTATTAATACTCTGCCAATGCGGGTGCAAATCTCCGAGCATACAGAATTGTTGGGTTTGTTGAAAGATTTCCAGGCGCAACAGGTAGAATCTGAACAATATTCCTATAGTTCATTAGTAGAAATTCAAGGCTTTAGTGATGTTCCTAGAGGAACGCCTTTGTTTGAGAGTATTGTTGTTTTTCAGAATTATCCTATTGATACTGCTGCTCTACAAGGCAATAGCAATTTTTCCCTCTCGAATTTTAGGTGGATTGAACAAACAAATTATCCTCTAACGGTTTTAGTTGCCTCTGGCGAGAAATTGTTGCTGAAGATGATGTACGATGCTAGTCGATTTGAAGATGAAACGATTAGCCGAATGTTGGGTCATTTTGTCACACTACTAGAAGGTATTGTGGCTAATCCTCAGCAAAAAATTTCCCAGTTGCCAATACTAACCGCGTCTGAGCAGCAACAGTTATTAATAGAGTGGAATAATACCGAGTCTAATTATCCTCAAGATAAATGTATTCATCATTTATTTGAGGAGCAAGTAGAATTGACACCAGATGCTGTGGCGGTGGTGTTTGGCAATCAACAATTGACTTACCGCGAGTTGAATAGTCGTGCTAATGGGTTAGCGTATTACTTGCAGTCTTTGGGTATAAAACCAGATGTACTGGTGGGTATTTGTGTAGAACGTTCCTTAGAAATGGTGGTGGGAATGTTGGGCATTCTTAAGGCGGGTGGGGCTTATGTACCACTCGATCCTGAGTATCCAACTGACCGTTTGGCTTTCATGCTCGAAGACACTCAGCTATCAGTTATCCTAACTCAAGAAAAGTTAGTTCATAGACTGGGCGATCGCCAAATTCAGATCGTTTGTTTAGACTCAAACTCAGATATTATTAATCAGCAACCACGACACAACCTAACTACCAGTGTCAAAACTGACAACTTAGCTTATGTGATGTACACCAGTGGTTCTACAGGTCAACCCAAAGGTGTGAGCATTGTCCATCAAGGTATAGTGCGATTAGTTAAAAATACCAATTATATCAGTATTTATGCTGAAGATGTCATAGCACAAGCCTCAAATTATGCTTTTGACGCGGCAACTTTTGAAATTTGGGGAGCGTTGCTCAACGGTGCGCGGTTGGTAGGGGTAAGCAAAGATTTGGCACTTTCGCCTGCATATTTTGCAGACTTTATGCGATCGCAAAATATCAGTGTGTTATTCTTGACAACTGCTCTATTCAATCAAATCGCTCAAGAAGTCCCTTCTGTTTTCAGTTCGCTACGCTATCTTCTATTTGGCGGCGAAGCAGTCGATCCGAAATGGGTAAAAGAAGTCCTCAACAATGGTGCGCCACAGCAACTACTCCACGTTTACGGGCCGACAGAAAATACAACCTTTAGTTCCTGGTACTTAGTACAGGATGTCCCAAAGGGCGCGACTACTATTCCCATCGGACAACCAATTTCCAACACACAAATCTATTTGTTAGATTCTCAACTACAACCAGTGGGTGTCGGTATCCCTGGAGAAATTTACATTGGGGGAGATGGACTAGCTAGGGAATACCTGAACCGCAGCGAGTTAACACAAGAAAAATTTATTTCTAATCCCTTCGGAAGAGGCAGGGGAGCAGGGAGCAGGGAGCAGGGGGAGAATTCAGCACGGGCTAAACGCCCCGCTACCGCTAACAGCATTCAGCACGGGCTGAACGCCCCGCTACCGCTAACAGCACTTTTATATAAAACTGGGGATAAAGCACGTTATTTACCAGATGGCAATATCGAATACCTGGGACGTATTGATAATCAAGTAAAAATTCGGGGCTTCCGCATTGAATTAGGTGAGATAGAAGCAATCTTGAATCAATATGGTGATGTGCAGACTTGTTGTGTCATCGTCCGCGAAGATACCCCAGGAGATAAACGTTTAGTAGCTTACGTAGTAGCACATCAAGGCTCTACACCGACAATGAGCGAACTGCGACAATATCTGAAAGCAAAGCTGCCAGAGTACACGATCCCCAATGCTATTGTCATCTTAGATTCTTTGCCACTTACATCTAATGGCAAAGTAGACCGCCGCGCATTGAGAGCGCCAGATTTATACAGCAATTGGGACAAATATATTGCTCCACGAACTCCTATTGAAGAATTGTTAGCGCAAATTTGGGCGCAAGTTCTGAAAGTCAGACAAGTGGGTATTGATGATAATTTCTTTGAACTTGGGGGACACTCACTCCTGGCAACACAATTAGTTTCACGTATTCGCAACATTTTCAAAGTGGAACTACCATTGCGAAGTTTATTTACCGCACCCACAATTACTCAATTAGCACCATTAATTGGACAACTACAGCAACAAGACTCAGAACTAGCACCACCTATTTTACGACGGGCAAAGAATGTAGAAATACCATTATCTTATGCTCAACAGCGATTGTGGTTTTTAGACCAGTTTGAGCCGAACAGTGCCTTTTACAACATACCTATGGGTTTGCGCTTAGTCGGAAGTGTGAATGTTGTAGCCTTAGAACAAAGCTTAATTGAAATTATTCATCGCCACGAAGTATTACGCACTAACTTTGTGACTGTTGACGGACAACCAACTCAAATTATTAGGGAATGGGGTTCGGAAAATAGGGAACACAGAATAATACCAATTGTTGACTTACAGCACTTACCCGCAACCGAAAAAGAAATTACTGCACAGGAATTAGTTCAGCAACAAGCAAATGAGCCTTTTGACTTAGCTGTTGATGCCTTAATCAAAGCGACATTACTGGTACTGTCTCCTACAGAACAGTGGTTAAGTGTGTGTATGCACCACGTTGTCTCTGATGGCTGGTCAATGGGTGTATTTGTCACAGAATTAACCGCACTGTATAATGCCTATGCTCAGGGTCAATCTTTACCTTTGTCACCACTGCCAATTCAGTATGCAGATTTCGCTATTTGGCAAAGACAATGGTTGCAAGGAGAAGTACTTAATCGCCAATTGGGTTACTGGAAACAAAAATTGGCGAATGCACCAACGTTCTTGCCATTACCCACAGACAGACCAAGACCTGCTGTGCAGACTTTCAATGGAGCATATAAACAGTTTGCCTTGTCTTTTGAGTTGACACAAAAGTTGGAACAACTGAGTCAACAGCAAGGGGTAACTTTGTTTATGACGTTGTTGGCAGCATACAATACCCTACTTTATCGCTATACCGGACAAGAAGATATTTTAGTGGGGACACCAATTGCTAACCGCGATCGCACCGAGATAGAAGGGTTAATTGGCTTTTTTGTCAATACCTTGGTGATGCGAACTCAAGTTTCAGGCGATCGCACTTTTAACGAATTACTGCCGCGCATCCGGGAAACGGCACTGTCTGCATACACTCATCAAGATTTGCCCTTTGAAATGTTGGTGGAAGCATTGCAGCCAGAACGAGACATGAGCCATACACCACTGTTTCAAGTAATGTTCGTTCTCCAGAACGCCCCCGTGTCTGAATTTGAGTTGACTGGGTTAAGTGTGAGTTTATTGCCAGTAGAAAGTTCTACTGCCAAGTTTGACCTGACTTTAGTCATGGAGAACACTGCTGCTGGGCTAGTAGGGTGGTGGGAATACAATACTGACTTGTTTGATAGCAGCACTATCGAACGGATGACAGGTCATTTTGTAACTTTGCTTGAAGGTATTGTGGCAAATCCCAGCGAGCGGATTTCACAATTGCCCTTGCTCGCTGCCACAGAGAAACAGCAGTTATTAGTTGACTGGAATGATACAGCAGTAGACTATCCCTTTGATAAATGTATCCATCAGTTATTTGAGGAGCAGGTTCAGCATACACCGGATGCTGTAGCGGTAGTGTTTGAGAATAAACAACTTACCTATCACGAATTGAATTACCGCGCTAACCAATTGGCAAACTATTTACAAACTTTGGGAGTAAAACCAGATGTGCTGGTTGGTATTTGTGTAGAACGTTCCTTAGAGATGGTGGTGGGATTATTGGGGATTCTCAAAGCAGGAGGGGCTTACGTGCCGCTTGACCCTGAGTATCCAATTGAACGCTTGAGCTTCATGTTAGAAGATGCGGCTGTTCCAGTGCTGCTGACCCAACAGCGACTACTAGAAAAATTGCCCCCGCATCAAGCGCAGGTTGTATGCTTAGATACTCATTGGCATTCTATTTCTGGATTCAGTCAGAATGATGGGTTAGCACAGCTTACCGTAGGTATCGCCTCAGTACAAGCAACCAACTTAGCTTATGTAATTTACACGAGCGGTTCAACAGGAAAGCCCAAAGGAGCAATGAACGCCCACCTGGGAATTTGCAATCGTCTTCTGTGGATGCAACAAGCTTATCAATTAACAGCCCTAGATTGTGTTTTGCAGAAAACTCCTTTTAGCTTCGACGTTTCCGTTTGGGAGTTCTTCTGGCCATTATTCACGGGAGCGCGTTTGGTTTTGGCTAAACCAGGCGGACATAAAGATAGTGCTTACTTGGTCAACCTCATCGAACAACAGCAGGTAACGACACTGCATTTTGTACCTTCCATGCTCCAGGCTTTTCTGGAGGAACAAAGTGTAAAAAATTGCCATAGTTTAAAACGAGTTATCTGTAGTGGCGAAGCTCTACCCAAAGAACTCCAGGAACGCTTTTTCGAGCGCTTGAACTGTGAATTGCACAATCTCTACGGGCCAACAGAAGCAGCAATAGATGTTACCTACTGGCAATGCCAACTAGATAGCAATCTCAGGACAGTACCTATTGGGCGACCTATAGCCAACACACAAATCTATATCTTAGATTCTCACTTACAACCAGTACCGATTGGTGTACCAGGAGAACTACATATTGGCGGTGTAGGATTAGCGCAAGGCTACCTTAACCGCAGCGAATTAACGCAAGAAAAATTCATTCCCAATCCGTTTGACAAATCAAAACTTAAGAGTCGAAAGTCAAAATTATATAAAACTGGGGATAAGGCACGTTATTTACCAGATGGCAACATCGAATACTTAGGACGCATTGATAATCAAGTCAAACTTCGGGGCTTCCGCATTGAATTAGGTGAAATTGAAGCAGTTCTGAGTCAACATAGTCAAGTGCAGGCCTGTTGCGTCATCCTCCGCGAAGATACCCCAGGAGATAAGCGTTTAGTTGCATACGTAGTAGCGCATCAAGACTCGACACCAACAATTGGCGAACTGCGGCAATTTGTGAAAGCAAAGCTGCCAGAGTACGCGATCCCGAATGCGTTTGCGATCTTGGAGTCATTACCGCTAACTCCAAATGGCAAAATAGACCGCCGCGCCCTGCCAAAACCAGATTCATACAGCAGCTCAGACAAATATATTGCCCCACGTACACCAAATGAAGAACTGTTAGCCCAAGTTTGGGCGCAAGTTCTGAAAGTAGAGCAAGTGGGAATTTATGATAATTTCTTTGAACTGGGAGGACACTCGCTGTTAGCAACGCAATTAGTTTCACGTATTCGCAACATTTTCAAAGTCGAACTACCATTACGTGAATTTTTTGCCAGAGCTACAGTAGCAGAATTGGCAGATTCGATTGAGCAGTTACAGCAACAGGACTTAGAACTGACTGCACCACCTATCTTAAAGCGAGCAGAAGATAGTCAACTGAGCCTGTCTTATGCTCAACAGCGGTTGTGGTTTTTAGACCAGTTTGAGCCGAACAGTTCCTTCTACAACATACCTATGGTTTTGCGCTTAGTAGGAAGTGTGAATGTTCCTGCCTTGGAACAAAGCTTGATTGAAATTATTCATCGCCACGAAGCATTACGCACCAACTTTGTTACTGTTGACGGACAAGCAACTCAAATTATTAGGGAATCAGGTTCGGAAAATAGGGAGCAGAGAATAATCTCAATTGTTGACTTACAGCATTTACCCGCACTTGTACTGAACGTTCGCGTAGCGTCTCCGATAGGAGAAGCCGAAGTAACAGAAAAAGAAATTACTGCACATGAATTAGTTCAACAACAAGCAAATGAGCCTTTTGACTTAGCTGTTGATGCCTTAATCAGAGCGACATTACTGGTGCTGTCTCCTACCGAACAATGGTTAAGTGTATGTATGCACCACGTTGTCTCTGATGGCTGGTCAATGGGTGTGTTCGTTCAGGAGTTAGCAGCATTGTACAATGCTTATTCTCAAGGTGAGTCGTCCCCATTAGCACCATTACCAATTCAGTATGCAGATTTTGCACTGTGGCAGCGAAACTGGTTACAAGGGGAAGTACTGCAAAACCAATTGAGTTACTGGGAACAACAACTAAAAGACGCACCAGCTTTATTATCCTTACCCACAGACAGACCAAGACCTGCTGTGCAGACATACAACGGGGCATATCAAGAGTTTGCCCTGACTGGCGAACTAACTAGTAAGCTGACAAAATTCAGCCAAGAGCAAGGTGTAACTTTGTTTATGACGTTGTTGGCGGCATACAATACGCTGCTTTACCGCTACACAGGTCAAGAAGATATTTTGGTGGGTTCGCCAATTGCTAACCGCGATCGCAGTGAAATAGAAGGGTTAATTGGCTTTTTTGTCAATACCTTAGTCATGCGAACTGACTTAGCAGGAAATCCCACTTTTAGTGAATTACTCAGCCGTGTGCGTGAAATGGCAATGGCGGCATACTCTCATCAGAACTTGCCCTTTGAAATGCTGGTGGAAGCATTACAGCCAGAACGGGATCTCAGCCATACACCACTGTTCCAAGTAATGTTTGTTCTCCAGAATGCGCCCATCGCATCTGAATTAGAATTAACTGGGTTAAATGTCAGTCCATTGCCAGTAAAACTGACAACTTCCAGATTTGATTTAACCTTGATCGTACAGAACAGTCCTACTGGACTTGTTGGGTTGTGGGAGTACAGCACTGACTTGTTTGATGCTAGTACCATTGAGCGCATGACAAGTCATTTTGTCACGTTGCTTGAAGGCATTGTCGCTAACCCAGAACAGCAAATTTCCCAATTACCTCTGCTAACACAACCAGAAAAACAAAAGTTACTGGTCGAGTGGAACAATACAAGGGGTGATTATCCTCTGCATAAGTGCATCCATCAGCTGTTTGAAGAGCAAGTAGAACTGACACCCGATGCCATAGCAGTAGAATTTGTAGACGCGCCCAGTCATGGTTCTGGAAAAGTTAATCTACAACTTACTTACGAGGAATTAAACCATTGCGCTAACCAGTTGGCGCACTATTTACAGTCTTTGGGTGTCAAACCAGATACCTTAGTTGGTCTGTGTGTAGAGCGTTCTTTGGAGATGGTCATCGGACTATTAGCAATTCTCAAAGCGGGGGGAGCTTATGTACCACTTGACCCAGAGTATCCAACTGAGCGTTTGAGCTTTATTTTAGAGGATACTCAAGTTAAAGTATTGCTCACCCAGCGATCGCTCCTTGACCAATTGCCCCCAAATCAAGCACAGCTTGTTTGTTTAGATACTGACGCTAAATTAATTTCTCAATCCAGCCAAGAAAATCTCATCTCTGGCGTACAAGCGAATAACTTAACTTACATAATCTACACCTCTGGTTCTACAGGTCAACCAAAGGGTATCGCCATGAATCAGCTTGCACTTTGCAATCTGATTTTGTGGCATCAAGACAATCTCAAAATTTCTCGTGGAGCAAAAACTCTGCAATTTGCTTCGATTAACTTTGATGTCTCCTTCCAAGAAATCTTTACTACTTGGTGTTTTGGAGGTACTTTACTCCTCATTGCAGAAGAATTACGTCACGATACCTCAGCTTTATTAACTGTTCTCCAAGAACAAGCAATAGAAAGATTGTTTGTGCCGTTTGTAGCTTTACAGCAACTAGCAGAGGTAGCAGTTAGTAGTAACTTCATTACTAATTATCTCAGGGAAATCATTACTGCTGGGGAACAGTTGCAGATTACACCTGCAATTTATAAGTGGCTGAGTCAGCTAAGTGGCTGTAGTCTGCACAATCATTACGGTCCTTCAGAGAGTCATGCTGTCACCAGTTTTACACTGACTCCTCCTGTGGATAATTGGCCAGCACTACCACCAATTGGTCGCCCCATTGCCAATACCCAAATTTACATCCTAGATAAGTATTTACAGCCTTTGCCTATAGGTGTACCAGGAGAACTGCACATTGGTGGTGTTTCCCTAGCACGAGGCTACCTCAACCGCCGCGAATTAACCAAAGAAAAATTTCTTCCCAATCTATTTGAGGAGGCAGAAGGAAATTCTTCCACTCAGCACTCAGCACTGTTATACAAAACAGGAGACTTAGCTCGTTACCTGAGTGATGGCAACATTGAATACCTGGGACGTATAGATAATCAAGTAAAAATCCGGGGATTCCGCATCGAATTGGGAGAAATTGAAGCCGTACTCAGCCAATACGAGCAAATACAAGCTAATTGTGTAGTTGTCCGCGAAGATAGCCCAGGAGATAAACGCTTAGTTGCTTACATCGTTCCTCAACCACAGACTACACCTACAGTCAGTGAAGTACGACAATTCCTCAAATCCAAGCTCCCAGAATACATGGTTCCAAATGCGATCGCTATTTTGGATTCCTTTCCACTAACCTCCAGTGGTAAAGTTAACCGTCGCGCCCTACCCGCACCACAAGCAACTAGCGAGCAATTAGAAAAATATGTCGCACCCCGCACACCCCTTGAAGAAATCCTGACAGGAATTTGGGCGCAAGTGCTAAAAGTTGGGCAAGTAGGTATTCATGATAACTTCTTTGAGCTAGGCGGACATTCTCTACTTGCAACACAGTTGGTTTCCCGTGTACGCAGCAGCTTGAAAGTCGAATTGCCATTGCGGAGCTTATTTGCCGCACCCACTATTGCCCAATTAGCACCATTAATTGTGCAAATACAGCAACAAGACCTCAAATTCTCTGAACCATCCATTTTACCAAGGGCAGAGCAGGCAGCTATACCACTGTCATTCGCGCAACAGCGTTTGTGGTTTTTAGATCACTTCGAGCCGAATAGTGCCTCATACAACATCCCTGTTGGTTTGCGCTTAGTCGGAAGTGTGAATATTGCTACTTTAGAACAAAGTTTCAGGGAAATTATTCATCGCCATGAAGCCTTACGCACTAACTTTGTTGTCGTTGATGGGCTACCAACCCAAGTAATTCGTCATTGGAGGGAACAGGAAAATATACCTTGGAAACTGACAGTTGTTGACTTGCAACATCTGGTAACAGGCGAACGAGAAATTACTGCACAACAATTATTGCAACAAAAAGCTAATGAGCCTTTTGACTTAGCTCTTGATGCCTTAATCAGAGCAACATTATTTGTGCTGTCTGATACAGAGCAGTGGTTGTTAGTCTGTATGCACCACATTGTCAGTGATGGCTGGTCAATGAGTGTGTTTGTTGATGAATTAACTGCACTTTACAATGCCTATGCTCAAGGGCAATCGTCACCGTTGTTACCATTACAGATTCAGTATGCAGATTTTGCTATTTGGCAAAGGCAGTGGTTGCAAGGAGAAGTACTTAATCGCCAATTGAGTTACTGGAAACAACTGTTGGCTGATGCTCCCGCTTTCTTGCCATTGCCCACAGACAGATCCAGACCTGCTGTGAAGACTTTCAATGGCGCGCACCTGGAGTTTAGACTTTCTGCAAAGTTGACCCAACAGTTAGAAAAACTGAGTCAACAGCAAGGTGTAACTTTGTTTATGACGTTGTTGGCGGCATACAATACCTTGCTTTACCGCTACACAGGACAAGAAGATATTTTGGTAGGGACACCAATTGCCAACCGCGATCGCACCCAGATAGAAGAGTTAATTGGCTTTTTTGTCAATACCCTAGTGATGCGGACTAACTTGGCAGAAAATCCCAGCTTTAGCGAATTACTGCCGCGCATCCGAGAAACGGCATTGTCGGCTTATGCTCATCAAGATTTGCCCTTTGAAATGTTGGTAGAAGCATTGCAGCCAGAACGAGACATGAGCCATACACCACTGTTTCAAGTGATGTTCGTTCTCCAGAATACTCCCGTGTCAGAATTTGAGTTAACTGGTATAACTATCAGTGACTTGCCAATTCAAACTTCTACCGTAAAGTTCGATCTGACCTTAGTCATGGAGAACACTGCTACTTCGACTTACCTCGGCTCCGCTCGGCACGAGTCGCTCAGTACAAGTACTGGACTTGTAGGCTGGTGGCAATACAATACTGACTTGTTTGATAGCAGCACTATCGAACGGATGATGGGTCATTTTGTGACTTTGCTGGAAGGTATTGTGGCTAATCCCAACGAGCGGATTTCGCAATTGCCAATGTTGACTGCTTCTGAGCAACAGCAGTTATTAGTTGACTGGAATGATACAGCAGTAGACTACGCCTGCGATAAATGTATTCATCAGTTATTTGAGGAGCAGGTAGAGCGTATACCGGATGCAGTGGCAGTGGTGTTTGGCAATCAAAAATTGACTTACCACGAATTGAATAGTCGTGCTAACTCTTTGGCGCATTATCTACAAACTCTGGGCGTGAAGCCAGATACGCTGGTAGGTATATGTGTTGAGCGTTCCTTAGAAATGGTCGTGGGACTATTGGGAATTTTCAAAGCAGGTGGTGCTTATGTGCCACTCGATCCAGAGTATCCTAGCGATCGCCTCAGCTATATCCTAGATGATACTCAAGTTGGGGTAGTGTTGACCCAAAAGCGACTCCTAGATAAATTACCCCCAAATCAAGCCAGACTGGTTTTTATCGATGAAATCGAGTCACAAACTAATCCTAACAATCAAAAAAACCCTGTTAGTGAAGTCACACCGTCTCATCTCGCAAATGTAATTTACACTTCAGGTTCCACAGGTAAACCCAAAGGTGTGATGGTTGAGCATCGAGGATTAGTTAACCTAGCTCAAGACATGATTCAGGCTTTTGGCGTGCATTGTGATAGTCGAGTTCTCCAGTTTGCATCACTCAATTTTGATGCTTCCATCTGGGAAATTATCATAGCTTGGGGATCTGGAGCGACCCTATATTTAGGAACAAAAGACTCAATCATCCCTGGTGCGCCGTTAATGGAGAGATTACGCGACAATGGCATTACTCATGTCACCCTACCACCATCAGCCCTAGCAGTCCTGCCTAATGAAGAACTCCCCAATCTGCAAACAATTATCGTCGCTGGTGAAGCTTGTCCTGCTGAACTGATAAAAATTTGGTCTGTGGGGAGAAACTTTATAAATGCTTATGGCCCGACAGAAGCCTCAGTTTGTACCACAATTGTTAAATGCACTCCCCAAGATAATGAAGTTACCATTGGTCGTCCCATTGCCAACGCGCAAGTCTACATTTTAGACTCGCATTTACAACCAGTACCAATTGGCGTACCTGGAGAACTGCACATTGGTGGTGCGGGACTGGCACGAGGTTATCTCCATCAAAAACAGTTAACACAAGCAAAATTCATCCCCAACCCCTTCGGTCGAAGCAGGGGAGCAGGGGAGCAGGGGAGCAGGGGAGCAGAAGAGAAATTGCAGCAATCTTTCCCCTCTGCCCCTTTGCACCTCTGCCCCTCCGCCTCTTCCGAACGCCTATACAAAACAGGGGATTTGGCACGTTATCTACCAGACGGCAACATCGAATACCTGGGACGTATCGACAATCAAGTAAAAATCCGAGGTTTCCGAATTGAGTTAGGAGAAATTGAGGCAATACTAAGTCAGCATCCCGGAGTTAGGGAAAATGTCGTAGTAGCCAGAGAAGATATCCCAGGAGAAAAACGTCTAGTAGCTTATTTTGTACCGCAGTTGGAGCAAACATCGACTAGCAATGAGTTACGCATTTTCTTGAAAGACAAATTACCCCAGTATATGGTTCCAAGTGCATTTGTCAGCTTAGAGTTTTTACCTATAACTCCCAATGGCAAAGTAGACCGCAAAGCTTTACCTGTTCCTGATGCGGACAATACGGGGTTGGCAGTAAGTTTTGTGCCACCACGTACCCTTGTAGAGAAGGTCTTGGCAAATATTTGGGCTAATGCACTGCATTTGAAGCAAGTGGGTGTTCTAGATAATTTCTTTGACTTGGGAGGTCATTCACTAACAACAATTCAGGTGATGTCCCAGATAAATGAGACTTTCCAGATAAAGTTACCTTTGCGTCACTTATTTACTGCTCCAACGATCGCTGAACTAGCTCAAACTATAGAATCTACTTCTAGGACAGATTCTACTGCTAGTGCCAATGAAATTACTCCTTTAAACTTACAGAATGAAGTTGTCCTAGACGAGACAATTAAGCCAGGGAATTTAGTTTATCAACCTGTAAGTGAACCAAAGGCAATTCTGCTCACAGGTGCAACAGGCTTTGTCGGTGCTTTCTTGCTAGCGGAATTATTACAACAAACTCAAGCAGATATCTACTGTCTGGTACGTGGTGCTAATTTGACCGCAGGGAAACAACGCTTAAAAGAAACCCTCAAAGCTTATTTAGTCTGGGAGGAATCTTTCAACTCACGGATTATTCCGGTGTTGGGAGATTTATCTCAACCGCTTTTGGGTCTTTCTGATGAACAGTTTCACCTCATGGCTAAGAACATTGACTGGATTTACCATAATGGTGCTTTGGTTAATAGCATTTATCCATACACTTTGTTCAAAGCCGCAAATGTGCGTGGAACTGAGGAAATCTTGCGATTAGCTAGCCAAGTCAAAATTAAGCCTGTGCATTTCATTTCTACTGCTAGCGTTTTCGCCTCAGATGAGTATTTCAAATTAGGGGTGGTTCTAGAAAACGATCCTCTAGAACACTATCAAGGACTGCTTGGTGGCTATACCCAAAGTAAATGGGTGGCAGAAAAGATTATCATAATGGCACGCGATCGCGGTTTGCCTTGCAGTATCTACAGGCTTGGTAGAGTAACATGGCACAGCCAAACCGGCGTTTGGAACTCAAATGACCTGTTTTACAGATTCATCAAAAGCTGCATTCAACTCAAAAGTGCGCCCCAGATGAACAGCATGGAAAAAATTACACCTGTAGACTATCTCGCTAAAGCTTTAATTCACCTATCGCAGCAGTCAGAATCTTTGGGCAAAGCCTTTCATCTAATTAGTTCGCATTCTGTTTCTTGGAGCCAATTTATTAACTGCATCCGCTCATTTGGCTACCCACTGCAACAGCTTTCCTATGAGGATTGGCAAGCTCTCCTACTTCGCAGTACCGAAATTACTACTGATAATGCTTTGTATTCATTTGTATCGCTGGCTGAAGAAAATACATCTTCACAGTCAAGGCCAAATGCAACACCTAGCTTAATATTCGATTGTCAAAATACCCTCAATGGACTCGCAGATACCGACATTCGCTGGCCTCAAGTGGATGATAAATCACTCCAAGCTCTGTTTGCCAACTTTTGCAATTGGAACTTGGACAAAAAAAGGTAATTGAGGTTTTTGCATAATGTGGCTGTGATTTAAGGAGAGCGAAAAATTTCAGGAGAGATGAGGGACACAACGCGGTAGATTACTTCATGTAGGATTCATCTGATACTCTTACCCGGATTTCTCACAAGTGAAAAAAAGTATTTAGCTTCTGCAATTAGCGCTCTTCCATCACTCTCGTGAGAGAATAAATGAGTGAAATGACGCAAAGCTTTGTTTAGTCTATGTTTGAGGCAAGAAAGCCTGTCGAAACAATCAAATTTGTTGATGATTACTGTGAATGGTACAGAAAACTATTTCCGGAGGTCAGAAGTTTTGAGGCGTTTAAATATCTTCATGTAGGGATGATTTCCGATATTAAACGCAAAACTCTACCAGCAATATCACGCGTGGTGGGCTTAAGAAATGAGCAAGGGCTATTGCATTTCTTGACAGAATCACCGTGGGAAGTTGAGCAATTGAGGGAAGCAAGATTAAAACTGATACTACAAGTACTATTAGGGCGAGAAATTATACTAATAATTGATGAAACAGGAGACCCAAAGAAGGGGAGTACAACAGATTATGTCAAACGGCAATATATTGGCAATTTGGGAAAAATAGAGAACGGAATAGTAGCCGTTACAGCTTATGGTTTATTCGAGGGTATGACATTTCCCTTAATGTTTGAAGTTTATAAACCTAAACAAAGATTACTAGAATTAGATGTCTACCAGACTAAACCAGAAATCGCCGCTTCTAGGATTAGAAAACTCCGAGTCATGGGGTTTAACTTCAAGCTGGTACTAGCAGATAGTCTGTATGGTGAAAGCGATCGCAACTTCCTGAGTGTGTTGTGCGAATTACAACTAGATTTTGTAGTGGCGATTCGGAGCAATCATGGAGTGTGGCTACCGCCTGGTCAGAAAATCAGATATAACCGTTGGCGACCTTATCAACGTATATTTTCTGATGGTCAACAAGAGAAAAGGTACATTAGAGAAATAGTATTTGGCAAGCGCCGTGACGTTCAATATTGGCAAGTTACCACAGATCCAGAAACGTTACCGCAAAATTCGACTTGGTTTATCATGACTCTTGTTCCTGGTATTAAGTATAAAGAAGTAGGAAATTTACCCCTCTTCTGTCACTTTCCGAGTATTCTAAATAAAAGGATTAAAAGAAAAAACCCTGGAAGATAAGTAGGGCAATGGATGTAGAATTACAAATCCTGAAACATCTGGCAAGAGATGCCCATCCAACAGTTGCGAT